>VAZG01000417.1 GCA_005885285.1 Alphaproteobacteria bacterium
GGTATTGCGCGAGCAGGCGCGGCGAAAGTTTCACGCCCTCCGCGGTGGACAGAAACGTAATGAAGAAATGATGTTCGCCGGGCAATCCGTGCGCGGCGGCATCCGTCAATACCCGGCGCAACACCCCGCGTAGCGCGTCCCGCGCCAGCACATCGTATCGGATATGATCGGTCGCCATGGTCGCCCTCGGTCGTCGTCCTGCGTTGAGATGTGGCCCGGCGCGCCGGCTGCGGGGCCGAAACCGCGACTCGCCTATTTGCCCATGCTACTCCGGCGGGAAGGCGAGGTCAGCAGGCATCGTCGGCGGAAATTGCAGCAGTAGATGCCCGGCGACGATGCAAATGTAAATGAAGTGGAGGCTTCTGTTGCCAGGTGCCTCCGAACCCCGCCTAACGGAGCTTAACCCGCTAGGACTTCAGAATGGTCTTTCAAACTGCCTTACGCAGCCTGAGCAACCGGAGCATAGTTGTCGTTTGCAACTATTGCATAGCCCGATAACGGCGGAACAATACCGAGAAAAAGCTCGCCCTTTACGCCCTCGTCGATCCTGTTTCGCCCCCGCCGAAACCCACTTGCGCTTGTGGTGGGCTTGGGTGGAGGCGCCGGGTACTGCCCCCGGGTCCGAATGGTTTATTGCGGCGGCACTTTATTTCCATAGCCGGCAAGCCGGCGCACCCAATATAGGGTGCAAAAGTTGAGAAAAACAGTGCCCACACGTCCGCTCAATGGCTTATGCGGTCACGGAACACACCGAATTGCCTTGGCCTGGGCTTGGCCACCGTTTTAAATCTGGAAAATGCCCCTGGATTCGCCGCCGGCTGCCGTTCCCGAGCCGGATCTTTCAACCTCCGTCATCCGGTCCCCGCCTGGGCTCCTTGAGCTGTTTCTCGCGTTCGCCAAAATGTCGCTCGCGGGCTTCGGCGGCGTCCTGTACTGGGCGAGACGCGGCATCGTCGACCAGCACCACTGGATGACCGCCGACGAGTTCAACGAGACCTATGCGCTGTGCCATTTCCTGCCCGGCCCGAATATCGTCAATTTGTCGATGGTGTTTGGGTCGCGCATTCGCGGCATTGCCGGAGGAGTGGCTGCCTTCGCCGGACTGCTCGCTCCGCCAACCGCAATCATAACTATCCTGGCGGCGCTCTACGCGCGTTATGGCGAGATCGACGCGCTCCGGCGCATTCTGGCCGGGGTTTCCTGTGCCGCCGTCGGGCTGCTGATTGCCACGGTGTTGCGGATGATGACGCCGCTGATCAAGAGGCGTGACGTGATCGGCCTTGTCCTTTTGGTTGCCGTGCTTGTCGCGATCGGACTGGCACGGCTGCCCTTGCAGACCGTGCTCCTGGTGGCGATCCCGATCAGCCTCGCCGTCACCGTTTATATGCGGCGGCGGATTTCGGCATGAATCCCGACGGCAATCCGATTTGGACGCTGATCTGGACCTTCGGTTTGATGTCCTTGTTCGCGGTCGGCGGCGCCAATGCGGCCATTCCCGAGATGCACCGAATCGCGGTCGACGTGCGCCATTGGATGACCGACAAGCAATTTGCCGACATCTTCGCGATTTCCCAGCTAACGCCAGGCCCGAACGTGCTGATCGTGACCCTGATCGGCTATGCCGTCGCAGGCGTTGCCGGCGCGCTCGCCGCAACGCTTGCGATGTGCGTTCCGACCGCCGCCCTTGCCTATTATGTAAGCGGGCTGCTCGGCCGATCGGGCCATTCGCGTTGGCCCAGCATCATCCAGGCGGCCTTGGTTCCGCTGTCGATCGGGCTAATGGCTGCCAGCGGCCTGATCTTGGCACAAACCACCGATCGCAGCGTGGTCGCCATCGTGATGACGGTTGCTACGGCGATGCTGGCCTTCGCCACCCGGCTAAATCCGTTCTGGATGCTGCTGGCCGGGGGACTTTTGGGTTTTGCTGGCGTTATCTGACGAAAATCGGTAGGCAGGACGCCAGGAGCGGGGACAACGCTATCGGAACAGAATGGGCGACAAAAGCCCGATGTTGGGGGAGAGTTCGATGAGTGACACGCCGAGCGCCGGCGCGGGCAAATCCATCACGCCGAAATGGATACGCGGCCCGCAGGATTTTGTCGGCGGGTTGGCGCTGATGGCGGTCGCGCTGTTCGCACTGTGGGCGTCGAGCGATCTGCAGGGCATGCACGGATTCTCGTTCGGAGCCGGAACCGCGCCGCGGATGTTCGCGGTGTTGCTGCTTGGGCTCGGCGCCGTCATTGCTCTGATGGGCATTCTGCAGGACGGTCCGCACGTGGCACGCTATGCATGGCGCGGTCCGCTGTTCGTCTCGCTTGCCATTCTTTGCTTTGCGGTAGCGATCCGCCCGCTCGGCCTTGTGGTTTCCGGGCTCGCCAGTTTCCTGATCTCCGCGCTCGGCACGCCGGAAACCCGCTGGGTCGAAACCATCATTGTCGGCATTTGCCTGACGATCGGATGCGCGCTGCTTTTCCCGTATGTGCTGGGGCTGCCGATGCCGCTTTTCCCGCGTTTCCTGGTGCAGTGAGGAACGATGGCCGATCTTTTTCATAACCTCGCGCTCGGTTTCGGCGTTGCCGTCAGCCCCATCAATCTGATGCTGTGCTTGATCGGCGCACTCGTCGGCACCCTGGTCGGCGTGTTGCCGGGAATCGGCACCATCGCAACTGTCGCGATGCTCTTGCCCATCACCTTTGGCCTTCCGCCGGTCGGTGCGCTGATCATGCTCGCCGGCATCTATTACGGCGCGCAATATGGCGGCTCGACCACCTCGATCCTGGTCAATATTCCGGGCGAAGCGACGTCGGTGGTGACGACGCTCGACGGCTTCCAGATGGCCAAGCAGGGCCGCGCCGGTCCCGCACTTGCGATCGCGGCGATCGGGTCGTTCTTCGCCGGCTGCGTCGCGACCGTGCTGATCGCCGTGCTCGGTGCGCCCTTGACTAAGCTCGCATTGGCGTTTGGCCCCGCGGAATATTTCTCGCTGATGGTTCTCGGCCTGATCTTCGCGGTGGTGCTCGCAAAGGGATCGCTGCTGAAGGCGATCGCAATGATCGTGTTCGGCTTGCTGCTGTCGATGGTCGGATCCGACATCGAGACCGGCGCCTCGCGCATGGCGTTCAACGTTCCTGAACTGGCCGACGGTCTCGGCTTTGCGACCGTAGCGATGGGTGTGTTCGGTTTCGCGGAAATCATCCGCAATCTTGACGCCGGCGCCGAGATGGATCGCCAACTCGTGCAGCAGAAGATCAGCGGGCTGATGCCGACCAAAAAGGACATGATCGACGCGTTCCCCGCTATCTGCCGCGGCACAGTGCTGGGATCGATCCTCGGCATTCTGCCGGGCGGCGGCGCAGTGATCGCTTCCTTCGCGGCCTACACGTTGGAGAAGAAGATCGCGAAAGACCCGTCACGGTTCGGGCGCGGCGCAATCGAAGGCGTGGCGGCGCCCGAGAGCGCCAATAATGCGGCCGCGCAGACCTCGTTCATCCCGCTGCTGACGCTCGGCATCCCACCGAACGCGGTGATGGCGCTGATGGTCGGCGCCATGACCATTCATGGCATCGTGCCGGGACCGCAAGTGATGCAGAAGCAGCCCGAGCTGGTGTGGGGCATGATCACCTCGATGTGGATCGGCAACCTGATGCTGATCATCATCAATTTGCCGCTGGTTGGCATCTGGGTGCGGCTGTTGCGCGTGCCCTACCGGCTGATGTTCCCCTCGATCGTGGTGTTCTGCGCGATCGGCATCTACTCCATCAACAACGCGCCGGTCGACGTCGTCCTCGCCGGCGCCTTCGGACTGGTCGGCTACTGGCTGATCAAGCACGAATTCGAGCCGGCGCCGCTCTTGCTCGGCATGGTGCTCGGACCGCTGATGGAGGAAAATCTGCGCCGGGCGCTGTTGATCTCGCGCGGCGACTGGTCGGTGTTCATCACCCGCCCGCTTTCGGCGGTGCTAATGGCGGGCGCGGCCGGACTTCTGGTACTGGCGGTGCTGCCGACCTTGCGCAAGAAGCGCGATGAAGTGTTCGTGGAATCAGAGGGCTGACTGATCAGCCTCGAAAAATGGATGAAACGAAGGGCGCAAACGCAGGTTCCGCCCTTGCCGTTTATGGACAAAACCTACATTTTTCCCTGTATAATTACCGTCAACCGCCGAATCGCCGCTGTCGATACGCCGGCCCGGCCGCTAAATTCCAGGGCATGATCCAAAAAAGGCGGGAACCGGCTTTCCGAAAAGATCATGCTCAAACAAAGAGATGAGATCATGACCCGATTCAATCTAATCGGATCATGATCGAAAGCATGACACCATGAATCAGTACCACGATCTGCTGGAACGGATTCTCTCGGACGGCGCGGCAAAGGGTGACCGCACCGGCACCGGGACGCTGTCGATCTTCGGCCACCAGATGCGGTTCAACCTGGCCGCAGGCTTCCCGATGCTGACCACCAAGAAGCTGCCGCTGAAGTCGATCGTGCATGAGCTGTTGTGGTTCCTCAAGGGCGACACCAACGTCAAATACCTCCGGGATCACGGCGTCACGATCTGGGACGAATGGGCCGACGCCAACGGCGATCTCGGCCCGGTCTATGGTTCGCAATGGCGATCCTGGCCGACCCCGGATGGGCACAGCATCGACCAGATCGCGAACGTCATCGACATGATCAAGCGCAACCCCGATTCGCGCCGCCTGATCGTGAGCGCGTGGAATCCGGCCGATGTCGACAAGATGGCGCTGCCGCCATGCCACTGCCTGTTCCAGTTCTACGTCGCAAACGGCAAATTGTCGTGTCAGCTCTATCAGCGCTCCGGCGACGTGTTTCTCGGCGTGCCCTTCAACATCGCGTCCTATGCATTGTTGACGATGATGGTCGCGCAGGTGACGGGCCTCAAACCCGGTGACTTCGTGCACTCGCTCGGCGACGCCCACCTTTATTCCAACCACCTCGATCAGGCGCGGCTGCAGCTGACGCGTCCGACGCGCGCCTTGCCGGTGATGAAGATCAATCCCGATGTGAAGGACATCTTCGGCTTCCGCTATGAGGATTTTGTGCTCGAAGGCTATGATCCGCACCCGCATATCAAGGCCGCGGTTGCGGTGTGAGCGATTGAATGTCCCTCATCATTCGCCGCGCGCGCCCAGGTGAAGCGGGACTGGTTCTCTCGTTTGTTCGCGAACTTGCCGAATACGAAAGACTGCTCCACGAAGTGGAAGCAACCGAAGCGTTGATCGAGGCGGCGCTGTTTGCAGATCATCCCCGGCTGTTTTGCGAGATCGCCGAGTGGAACGGCGAGGCGGCCGGCTTCGCGGCCTGGTTCATCAATTTCTCGACCTTCAGCGGCCGCTCGGGGCTTTATCTGGAAGACCTGTTCGTCCGTCCCGCGCAGCGCGGCAAGGGCATCGGCAAGGCGCTCTTGGCACATCTCGCCAACACCTGCCTGACGAACGGCTGGTCACGTCTGCAATGGGCGGTGCTGGACTGGAATACGCCCTCGATCGAGTTCTACAAATCGCTTGGCGCGGTCCTGATGGACGAGTGGACCGGCTGCCGGCTCGATGGTCCGGCGCTTGCGGCGCTGGCGCGAGGGTGGCGCTGATGGAGATCGTGCTCATCGTCGCGGTCGCCGACAATGGCGTGATCGGAGCCAAAGGCGCGATCCCGTGGCGGCTGAAATCCGACATGCAACGCCTCAAGGCAATGACGATGGGAAAACCTGTCGTGATGGGCCGCAAGACGTTCGTATCGCTGCGCCGGCCGCTTCCCGGACGCACCAATATTGTCGTCACGCGCGATCGCCACTTTCGCGCCGGCGGAGCGGTGGTGGCGAACGCGCTTGCGGATGCCCGCGCGGTGGCGCTAGGGGATGCGCTGCGGCGTTCTGTCACCGAGATCGCCGTGATCGGGGGCGCCGAAGTCTATGCGCAGTGGATGGACGTTGCCGATCGCCTTGAGGTCACCGAAGTTCACGTCCGGCCCGAGGGCGACACCCATTTTGCCGCAATCGACGCGGCGCAATGGCAAGAGATTTCGCGCGTGCGGAATCCGGCCGGGCCGGACGACAGCGCGGCATTCTCCTATGTGACATATCGCCGGCAGCCGCAACATTAACTGCTTTCTGTAATGTTTACATTGACAAAACCCGGCTCAGGCATAGCTCGTTGGGACCATAAGCTTGCGTTGTAAGGGCCGGGGCCGTCCCCTATAAGCGAGCCGATATTGCGGGACTGGGGCAATCTTGGGCCCCGAAGGGCCCGCGGAGGAGAGCGTCGATGGCGTGGAAGAATCAGGGCGGTGGCCCGTGGGGCTCGGGTCCGAAAGGGCCGTGGGGCTCCGGCCCGCAACCGGTCGGGCCGAGGCCGCCCGATCTTGAAGACCTGCTGCGGCGAGTCCAGGACCGGCTGCAGCAACTGCTGCCCGGCGGCTATTTCTCCGGTCTCGGCATTGCGCTGATCCTGATCGGCGCATTGGCGATCTGGGGATTGTCCGGATTTTTCCGGGTCCAGTCTGAAGAGCTCGGTGTCGTGCTGCGGTTCGGCAAACACGTGCGCACCGTGCAGCCGGGCTTGAATTATCATCTGCCGTATCCGATCGAGACCGTGCTGCTGCCAAAAGCGCTGCGCGTCTCCACCATCTCGATCGGCATGACGCTGATCGACGATCCGGCGCGGCGCGGCCGCACCATGCGCGACGTGCCGGAAGAGAGCCTGATGCTGACCGGCGACGAAAACATCGTCGACGTCGATTTCACCGTGCTGTGGCGGATCAAGCCGGACGGTGTCGGCGACTACCTCTTCAACATCCAGAACCCCGAAGGCACCGTGAAGGCGGTGGCCGAAAGCGCGATGCGCGAGGCAGTCGGCAAAGCCAACATCCAGCCGATCCTGACCGGCGCGCGCACCACCACCGAGCTGGGGGTGCAGGAATTGATGCAGAAGACGCTCGACAACTACGGCTCGGGCATCCAGGTGACGCAGGTGCAGATGCAGAAGGTCGATCCGCCGGCACAGGTGATCGACTCATTCCGTGACGTCCAGGCCGCGCGCGCCGATCTCGAGCGCTTGCAGAACGAGGCGCAGACCTATGCCAACCGCGTCGTTCCCGACGCGCGCGGACGTGCCGCGCAAATCCTGCAGGTGGCCGAGGGTTACAAGCAGCAAGCGGTCGCCGAGGCCAAGGGCCAGAGCGCGCGCTTCCTCAAAGTCTATGACGAGTACAAGAAGGCGCCCGACGTGACGCGCGAGCGGATCTATCTCGAGACCATGGAGCGTATCCTCGGCGGCTCGGAGAAGCTCGTCTATGATGGCGGCTCGTCGTCGTCGGGGCAGGGCATCGTTCCTTACCTGCCTTTGAGCGAACTGACGCCACGGCGCCCGGCTTCCCCCGGCACTACAGGCCAGCAGCCGAGCGGAGGCACACGATGAGGTCCCCCGTTACAGGCATCGTCGCGCTGTTCCTGCTGTTCGTCGTGTTGATCGTTGCCTACAGTTCGGTCTTCACCGTGGTCCAGACCGAACAGGTGCTGGTGGTGCGGCTCGGCGAGCCGATCCGCGTCGTCACCGAACCCGGCCTGAATTTCAAGGCGCCGTTCATCGACACCGTGATCTCGGTCGACAAGCGCATTCTCGATCTCGAAAATCCCTCGCAGGAGGTGATCGCCTCCGATCAGAAGCGGTTGGTGGTCGACGCCTTTGCCCGCTATCGCATCAAGAATGCGCTGCGGTTTTACCAGAGCGTTGGCTCGATCCAGGCGGCTAATCTGCAGTTGACCACGCTATTGAACGCGGCGCTGCGCCGCGTGCTCGGCGAGGTCACCTTTATCCAGGTGGTGCGCGACGAGCGCGAAGCGCTGATGGCGCGGATCCGCCAGCAGCTCGACCATGAGGCCGACGGCTACGGCATCCAGGTGGTTGACGTGCGCATCCGCCGCGCCGATCTCCCCGAGCAGAACAGCCAGGCGGTCTATCAACGCATGCAGACCGAGCGGCAGCGGGAGGCCGCCGAGTTCCGCGCGCAAGGCGGCCAGAAGGCGCAGGAGATCCGCTCCAGCGCCGATCGCGAAGCCACCGTGATCGTCGCCGAGGCCAACTCCACCGGGGAACAAACCCGCGGCGCCGGCGATGCCGAGCGCAACCGGCTGTTTGCGGAAGCCTATAGCAAGGATGCGGACTTCTTCGCGTTCTACCGCTCGATGACCGCCTATGAGAACGGGCTGAAGAGCGGCGATACCCGCTTCCTGCTGCGGCCGGACTCTGATTTCTTCAGATATTTCGGCAGCGCCGGCGGCAAGCCGGCCGCGGCGGCTCCTGCCCAGCCAGCGGCAGCGACGGCGCCCAAACCCTGAAGTCAGACGACTGGGGCGATGCAAACTGCGCCGCCCTTGCCAAGAACCAGATCCTAGAACCAGAACTGGCCAAGAACCGGAACTGGCCAAAAACCAGAAAAAGATTGAACGGGAGGTTCCGGTCCGATGAGGTCCATAGCGTTCGCCGACTTCCTCATCGGTGTGGGCATTCTGTTTGTACTTGAAGGTTTGCTATTCGCGGCAAGCCCGGCGTGGATGCGCAGGGCCATGAAAAGCGCGCTGGCAACGCCGGACAACATCCTGCGCGCGGTCGGTATCGGCTCGGCGGTGGCGGGACTGATTCTGATCTGGGCGGTGCGTCGCCACCTTTGAGATGCGGGGCCCGCGCTACGGTTAGTGCACATGCACGCGAACGTCCGCTTTTCGCCGTATTGGCGGCCTTTATGACGAAGAAGTGCGCAGGCGAAATGCTTGCGCCACCACCTTGTTGGGCGCACTGTGAAATTCCGATTCCGTTTACGAGAGAGAAGCTGATATGACTGCTGCGACCCTAGCCTTGAGCCATCGCCTGCGCCCTTTCTTGGCCGCGATTTGCCTTGGCGCCATCGGCGCGCTGGTCTCAGTGCCGGCGCTTGCGCGTGGCCCCGAAGGCATCGCCGACGTGGCGGAGAAGGTGATCGACGCGGTGGTCAATATCTCGACCTCGCAGACCGTCGAGGCCAAGGGTGACGCAAAGGGCGCGGTCCCGCAACTGCCGCCGGGTTCGCCGTTTGAGGAGTTCTTCGACGACTTCTTCAAGAACCGCAGGGGGCCGGGCGGCAAGGGCGGCGGCAACAACGAACTGCAGCCGCACAAGACCAATTCGCTCGGCTCCGGCTTCATCATCGACACCTCCGGCATCGTCGTGACCAACAATCACGTCATCGCGGATGCCGATGAGGTCAACGTGATCATGAATGACGGCACCAAGATCAAGGCCGAGATCGTCGGCATCGACAAGAAGACCGATCTCGCCGTGTTGAAGTTCACGCCGCCGCGGCCGCTGGTCGCGGTGAAGTTCGGCGATTCCGACAAACTGCGGCTGGGCGACTGGGTGGTCGCGATCGGCAATCCGTTCAGCCTCGGCGGCACGGTGACGGCGGGCATCGTCTCGGCCAAGAACCGCGACATCAGCTCCGGTCCCTACGACAGCTATATCCAGACCGACGCCGCCATCAACCGCGGCAACTCGGGCGGTCCGCTGTTCAACCTCGATGGTGAAGTGGTCGGCGTCAACACGCTGATCATCTCGCCCTCCGGCGGCTCTATCGGCATCGGCTTTGCGGTGCCGTCCAAAACAGTCGCCGGCGTCGTCGATCAGCTCCGGCAATTCGGCGAACTTCGCCGCGGCTGGCTCGGCGTTCGCATCCAACAGGTCACCGACGAGATCGCCGAAAGCCTCAGCATCAAGCCAGCCCGCGGCGCCCTGATCGCCGGCGTCGACGACAAGGGCCCGGCGAAACCGGCGGGCATCGAACCCGGCGACGTCGTGGTCAAATTCGACGGCAAGGACATCAAGGACCCGAAGGACCTGTCGCGGGTCGTCGCCGACACCACGGTCGGCAAGGAAGTCGATGTGGTCATCATCCGCAAGGGCCAGGAAGAAACCCGCAAAGTGATGCTGGGACGGCTGGAAGATCCCGACAAGGCGCAGCCGGCTGCCGCCAAGACCAAAGAGGAGCCGGTGGAGAAGCCGGTAACGCAAAAGGCGCTCGGCCTCGATCTGGCGACGCTAAGCAAGGATCTGCGCACCCGCTACAAGATCAAGGACAGCGTCAAGGGCGTCGTCATCACCAGTGTCGACGGCGCTTCCGACGCCGCCGAGAAGCGGCTTTCCGCCGGCGACGTTATCGTCGAGGTGGCGCAGGAGGCGGTCTCAAGCGCCGCCGACATCAAGAAGCGGGTCGAGCAGTTGAAGAAGGACGGCAAGAAATCCGTGCTGCTCCTGGTCGCCAATGGCGACGGCGAACTGCGCTTCGTGGCGCTGAGCGTGCAGTAGGCTCCGACGCATTTATCTCGTCATTGCCGGGCTTGACCCGGCAATCCATCTCTCTCGCAAAGATTCTCGAAGATTGATTGATGCCCGGATCAAGTCCGGGCATCACGATCGAATGCGCGGATATCACGTCCCCACAAACTCCTCGCGCCGGTACCCCTGCGCGTAGAGCAACGCGGTGAGATCGCCGTGATCGATCCGGGCCGCTGCCGCGGCTGCGACCGCCGGCTTGGCGTGGTAGGCAACGCCGAGGCCGGCCGCCTGGATCATGCCGAGATCGTTGGCGCCATCGCCGACCACCAGCGTGTCGATGTCGTCGAGGTCAAAGGATTCGGTGAGCTCGATCAGCGTCGCAAGCTTGATGGCGCGGCCCAGGATCGGTTCGGCCACCTCGCCGGTGAGCTTGCCGTTCTCGATTTTGAGCTCGTTGGCGCGGTTCTCCTGAAAGCCGATGATCGCTGCTACCGCGCTCGTGAACAGCGTGAAGCCGCCGGAGATCAGGCAAGTGTAGGCGCCATTGGCGCGCATCGTCGCAACCAGCTCGCGGCCACCTGGCGTGGGCTTGATGCGCTTTTTCAGCACTTCATCGACCACGCTGACCGGCATGTCCTTGAGTAGCGCGACGCGCTCGCGCAGGGCCGGCTCGAACTCGATCTCGCCGCGCATCGCGCGCTCGGTGATTTCAGCGACATGCGCCTTCAGCCCGGCGAAATCAGCCAGTTCGTCGATGCATTCCTGGCCGATCATGGTGGAATCCATGTCGGCGAGAAAAAGCTTCTTGCGCCTGAACGCCCGAGGCTGCACGACAATGTCGATCGGCAGGTCGCCGCGCGCCTGGCGCAGGCGGCCTTCGATGGCCGAGATATCCTCAGCTTCGTCGAAGGGGATATCGACCGCGACTTCGTCGAACAGCCACTCTGCTGATCCCGGCGACGGCAGCACGGCCAGCGCGCCGTCGACGATGGTCTGGTCGAGCGCGGGGTCGGCGGGATTGCAGATGAGTGTGGCGACGAGGGACATTGAGGTGAATTCGCATCACGAGAGCGTTGAGGCCGTGCTTATCGCAGGGCCGACCGCCAGCGGCAAGTCGGCGCTCGCGATCGAGCTTGCACAAAAAGCCGGCGGCGTCGTGATCAACGCCGATTCCATGCAGGTCTATCACGACCTGCGTATCATCACCGCGCGGCCGACGCCGCAAGAAGAGGCGCTGGTGCCGCACCGGCTCTACGGCCATGTCGACGCCGCCGTGAACTATTCCGCGGGCGCGTGGCTGGCGGATGCGGAGAGGATGCTAGCCGAGGCGCTGGCGCAACACCGCTTGCCGATCTTCGTCGGCGGCACCGGGCTTTACTTGAAGGCGCTGACGCGCGGCCTGTCAGCGGTGCCACCGATCCCGCCCGAGATCCGCGAGCGTGTCCGCGCCAGACTGGAGCGCGACGGCGTCGAGGCGTTGCATGCGCAATTGGCACAGCGCGATCGGGCTTCCGCAGAGCGCCTCAAACCGCGCGACCGCACCCGCATCGCCCGTGCGATGGAAGTGGTTGAGGCTACCGGCCGCTCGCTCACCGACTGGCATCGCGAAGGCCTGCCGCCATTGCTGCCGCAGGGCACATTTCGCGCACTGTTTCTCGAGCCCGAGCGCGAAGCGCTCTACGCGCGGATCGACGCGCGTTTCGATGCCATGCTCAAGGCCGGCGCGCTGGAAGAAGTAGCCAGCTTGGCAGCGCGAAAACTCGATTCCCTGCTGCCGGCAATGAAAGCGCACGGCGTGCCGCCGTTGATCCGGCACGCCCGTGGCGAACTCACGCTCGCCGAGGCAGCCGCGATCGGACGGGCCGACACCCGCCATTACGCCAAGCGGCAGTTCACCTGGTTTCGGCACCAATTGCCGGATTTCGCATGGGTGAGGCCGGATGAGGCGAGGGAATGGCTAGATCGCACCGGTGCCCGGTCATGACGAGGTTTTGTGCCGCGGCAGCAAATTCGCACTCGCCTTGGGCAAAAAACCCGCTAATCTGACCCAAATCGCGCCGGGCGTAGCCTCGCCTTGACTTTTAGGCGGTTGCGGGTATGTTCGCGCAACCTTTGGGAAGTTTGAGCGGCAACATGCGTAACATTATTACCAAACTCCTTATCGTCGTCGTACCCTGGCATGCCGCCCGGGATGGCTAAGGCCATCCAAATTCAGGCGGTGTGCGTAGGGCCCCTCGAGGCCCTTTTTTATTTTCCCAACGAGATCAATCGAAGAACCGCTGGCAACAGCGGAATCCGCCAGCCAAGCCAAGGAATAAGCCATGAGCGACAAGAGCCACGATCCGAACCAGATGACCGGCGCCGCCATGATCGTGCGCGCGCTGATCGATCATGGCATCCAACATATCTTCGGCTACCCCGGCGGCGCGGTGCTTCCGATCTATGACGAGATTTTCCAGCAGAGTGAAGTCGAGCACATTCTGGTGCGCCACGAGCAGGGCGCCGGCCATGCCGCCGAGGGCTATGCGCGCTCCACCGGCAAGCCGGGCGTGGTGCTGGTGACGTCAGGGCCCGGTGCCACCAACATGGTGACGCCGCTGACCGACGCGCTGATGGATTCGATTCCGCTGGTGTGCATTACCGGTCAGGTGCCGACGCATCTGATCGGCAACGACGCTTTCCAGGAATGCGACACCGTCGGCATCACCCGGCCCTGCACCAAGCACAACTGGCTGGTGCGAGACGTCAACGACCTCGCCAAGGTGCTGCATGAGGCGTTCTATGTCGCCACCAGCGGCCGTCCCGGGCCGGTCGTGGTCGATGTGCCGAAGGACGTGCAGTTCGCGGTCGGCACCTATCATCCGCCGCGCAAGTCCGACGTCCACGTCTCCTATGCGCCGCGCGTGAAGGGCGACGCGGCCCAGATCCGCAAAGCCGTGGCGCTGCTCGCTGCCGCCAAGCGGCCGGTGATCTATTCGGGCGGCGGCGTCATCAATTCCGGAACTGGGGCCTCAAAGCTGTTGCGCGAGCTGGTCGAGTTCACCGGCTTCCCGATCACCTCGACCTTGATGGGGTTAGGGGCCTATCCGGCGTCGGGCAAGAACTGGCTCGGCATGCTCGGCATGCACGGCACTTACGAAGCCAACATGACGATGCACGGCTGCGATGTCATGCTATGCGTCGGCGCACGCTTCGACGACCGCATCACCGGCCGCACCGACGCGTTTTCGCCGAACTCAAAGAAGATCCACATCGACATCGACCCGTCCTCGATCAACAAGAACATCCGTGTCGACGTGCCGATCATCGGCGATGCCGGCAATGTGCTGGGCGATCTGTTGCAGGTGTTCAAGGCGGAAGCCAAAAGGCCCGACGTGAAGGCGTGGTGGGCCGAGATCGCTAAATGGCGCGCGCGCAACTCGCTGTCCTACAGGAAGAACAACGATATCATCCTGCCGCAATATGCGATCCAGCGCCTGTTCGAGTTAACGCGCGGCCGCGATACTTACATCACCACGGAGGTCGGCCAGCATCAGATGTGGGCGGCGCAGTTCTTCGGCTTCGAGGAGCCGCATCGCTGGATGACTTCTGGCGGCCTCGGCACCATGGGCTATGGCCTGCCGGCGGCGCTGGGCGTGCAGGTCGCCCATCCCGACAGCCTCGTGATCGATATCGCCGGCGATGCCTCGGTGCAGATGACGATGCAGGAGATGTCAACGGCGGTCCAGCACGAGCTGCCGATCAAGATCTTCATCCTGAACAACCAGTATATGGGCATGGTGCGGCAGTGGCAGCAGCTCTTGCACGGCAACCGGTTGTCGCATTCCTATTCCGAGGCGCTGCCGGATTTCGTCAAGCTGGCGGAGGCCTATGGCTGCGTCGGCATCCAGGCGATCAAGCCGGCCGATCTCGACGGCGCGATCAAGGAAATGATCAGCGTCAAGCGCCCGGTGCTGTTCGATTGCCGGGTGGCGGCGCTGGAAAATTGTTTCCCGATGATCCCTTCCGGCAAGGCCCACAACGAAATGCTGTTGCCGGAGCAGGCGACCGCGGATGCCACCGCTACCGCCTTCGCCGGCGGCAAGGCGCTGGTGTGATGATGGAGATCGTGGCTTGGCGTTCTTTTCTTAACCTCGCCCCGCCTGCGGGGAGAGGTCGGCGCAACGCGCCGGGTGAGGGGGACTCTCCGCGAGCTCGGTCGGTGGATAGAGCCCCTCACCCCAACCCTCTCCCCGTAAGCACGGGGAGAGGGAGCTCGCTGCTCTTGCCGGGGCCCGCCGATGTTTGATCTCACCCAATTGGAGCAGGCGCATGAGGTCGTCGCCGCGGCGGTGCCGCCGACGCCGGCGCATGCCTGGCCGCTGCTTTCGCAACGGCTTGGCGCGGCGGTGGTGGTCAAGCATGAGAACCATACGCCGACCGGCGCCTTCAAGGTGCGCGGCGGTCTCGTCTATCTCGATCGTTTGAAGCGCGAGCAGCCCAACACATCAGGTATCGTCTCGGCAACGCGCGGCAACCACGGCCAGAGCCTTGCGTTTGCGGCGAGCCGTCATGGCCTGCCGGTCACCATCTATGTACCGCGCGGCAACTCGATCGAGAAGAACCGCGCCATGCAGGCGTTCGGCGCCGACCTCGTGGAATACGGCGACGATTTCCAGGCCGCGCGCGAAGAGGCCTATCGCCGCGCCGAAGTGGCAGGGCTTCACATCGTGCCGGCGTTCCATTCCGATCTGGTGCTGGGCGTTGCGACCTACGCGCTCGAATTGCTGCGAACGGCGGGCGACCTCGAGGTGCTTTATGTGCCGATCGGGCAGGGCTCCGGCATTTGCGGCTGCATCCTGGCGCGCGATCTGCTCGGGCTGAAAACGGAAATCATCGGCGTGCAATCGACCCTGGCGGCGTCCTATGCGTTATCGTTCGCGGCCGGTAGCGCCGTGCGGACCAACAGCAGCGATACCCTGGCCGATGGTCTGGCTACACGCGTCCCTGATCCCGACGCACTCGCAATCATCCTCAAGGGCGCCTCGCATATCGTGCAGGTGACCGATGACGAGATTGCTTCCGCGATGCGGATCTACTGGACCGATACGCACAACCTTGCCGAAGGGGCGGGCGCCGCGGCGCTGGCGGCGGCCTTGCAGGAGAAGAACAAGCTGCAAGGTAAGCGCGTCGGCCTGATCCTGAGCGGCGGCAATATCGATTTCGATTTGTTCTGGAAATGGGTCGGGCCGGAGGCCGCAATCACTTCTGCAGAGCGGGCGGTATGATGAACGAAAAATCGAAGGGGACGACAATGAACCAGCCCGCATCCGCCTATTTCATGGAAGAACGCCGCGACCCGAGTGAGACCCATACGCTCTCCGTGCTGGTGCAGAACGAGCCGGGCGTGCTCGCACGGGTGATCGGGCTGTTTTCGGGGCGCGGCTACAACATCGAAAGCCTCACGGTCTCCGAGACCGAGAGCCAGAAACATCTCTCCCGCATCACCATCGTCACCACAGGCACGCCAATGGTGATCGAGCAGATCAAGCACCAGCTCGACCGCATGGTGCCGGTCTATCGCGTCGTCGACATGACGCTTACCGGGCGCGCGATCGAACGCGAGCT
>VAZG01000378.1 GCA_005885285.1 Alphaproteobacteria bacterium
TACGTGCATCGGTCACGGAGCGATCCTGCTGAATACGCGCCTTCTCGATTGCCTCGCGTGCGGCGATTTCGGCTTCCTCTACTGCCCTCATGCGCTCAATGTCGCGCTGACGCACCTCGCGTTCCGACGCGATCCGTGCGGTATCGACCGAGCGCTGATTGGAAATCCTTGCTTTTTCGATCTCCTCGCGGGCGAGAAGTTCCTTTTCCTCGACCGCCCGGGTTCGCTCGATCTCCCTCTGCCGGGTTTCCCGCTCGGAGGCGATACGCGCTTCGGCGATCGCCTGCTCGTTGGCAATACGGGCCTTCTCGATGGTTTCACGAGCGGCAATCTGCGCCTGTTCGGCCTCGGTCTCGCGCAACGCACGCTCGCGTGCCACCTCGGTGCGCTGCAGCGCGCGGCGCATCTCGATATCGCGCTCCTGCTCGAGGCGGGCGGTCTCGCTCTCGCGCTCGATCTCGAGCGCCTGGCGCTCGGCCTCGAGGTTGCGGGAGCGGATCTTGATCATCGAATCCTGCTCGATGTCGTTGCGCAATTTCCGCCTCGCCTCGATATCCTCCATAAGGCGAGTCAGACCTTCGGCGTCGAAGCGGTTGGATGGATTGAAATATTCAAGGTCGGTCTGGTCGAGATCGGTGATCGCGACAGATTCGAGCTCAAGCCCGTTCTGGGCAAGCGCTTCGGCTGCCGCGGCTTTGACCCGTGCGACGTACTCGCCACGCTGCTCATGCATTTGCTCCATAGTCATTTCCGAAGCGACGGAACGGACGGCGGAGACAAACTTGCCAGACAGCAGGGCGTGCAGTTGCGCGGGCTCGAGAGTGCGACGTCCGAGCGTCGCGGCTGCTATCGAAACGGCTTCGCGTATCGGCTGCACACGAACGTAGAAGTCGGCCTCGATGTCGACGCGCATGCGGTCGCGGGTGATGACGGCGTCCTGCTTGGAACGCACTATCCCCATCGGCAACACATTCATGTTGACGGGCGTGTAGTCGTGAATGAAGGGCAGCACGAAAGCGCCGCCATTGATCACGACGCGCTCGCCGAGGAAGCCGGTACGTACGAAAGAGACTTCCTTCGACGAACGGTGGTAAAGCCAGTTCACGATATAGACGCCAATGACGATCCCGATGATCGCGACAATCAGCCAGAGAATTAATTCGCCAACGAGAATCCCTGACATCTTCCTTCTCCCTTGGTCCGGCGATCACCGAGCGCCGATCGCCTTGAATTTGCGAACCTGATCTGTAAGCGCTCGCTCCACGGGCAGGCGCTCCATCGAGGATGCGCCGTAGAAGCCGTGGCAATGACGGGTATTCTTCATGACGAAATCGGCGTCCGCTGGGTCGGCGATCGGGCCGCCATGCGCGAGAACCAGGATGTCCGGATTAACGCTGAGTGCCGCAGCCGCCCAGGTGTCGATGAGCTTGGGACAGTCTGCGAGCTTTGGTGCGGTTTGCGCGCCAATTGATCCGCCGGTGGTGAGGCCGAGGTGACAGACGATGATGTCGGCACCGGCGATGGCCATCGCCGCCGCTTCCTTTTCGCTGAAGACATAGGGGGTTGTCAGCATGTCCTTTTCATGCGCCTGGGAGATCATCTCGATCTCCAGCGCATAGGACATGCCGGTCTCCTCGAGATTGGCACGGAATATCCCGTCGATCAGCCCGACAGTCGGAAAGTTTTGTACGCCCGCGAAGCCGAGCACTTTCAACTGATCGAGGAACAGGTCCATGTCGCGGAAGGGATCGGTGCCGTTGACGCCGGCCAGCACCGGCGTCTTGGTGACGACGGGGAGCACTTCGCTGGCCATCTCCAGCACGATCGCGTTGGCATCACCATACGGCATCAAGCCGGCGAGCGAGCCGCGGCCAGCCATACGGTAGCGGCCGGAGTTGTAGATGACGATCAGGTCGACGCCGCCTGCCTCTTCGCATTTGGCGGACAGGCCGGTGCCGGCGCCGCCGCCAACGATCGGCTCACCCTTCGCGGCCATGTCGCGGAATTTTTTGAGCAGCGCCGATCGTTCAAACCTGGTCATGGGTCACCTCGCCACTCTCCGACGACCTCCAGCGCGCCCGAGCATGGAGCGGAACGCGTTGACAACCGTGGAGGCGAACTCGGGTTCGTTGATGTTCTTATTGACGCGGATGAGCTGGCGGTCGCCGGTTTGACGTAGCGTTCGCTCCAGCGCGCGGAACAACGCCGCGTCGGCTTCCGGATCCCAGAAGGCTTGACCCGGTGCATCGAGTGCGGAGACCCCGCCCTCCGGCAGAAAGAAGCGCACCGGGCCGTCCATTTGGTTGAGCCGTTCGCCGATCCATCGACCCATGCGCTCGTTCTCCTCCGGCGTGGTCCGCATCAAGGTGACCTGGGGATTGTGAACGTGAAACTTGCGCTGGCGATAGCGCTCGGGAATGGTGTCGGGCGCGCCGAAATTGACCATGTCGAGTGCGCCCGTCGAGCCCACATAGGGCACGCGGGTCCGGATTACTGCACCGAAGCGATCGTCGGTCGCCGGAAACACGCCGCCCATCATCAGATCGCACACCTCGGTCGTGGTGAGATCGATTACGGCAGCCATTTGTCCGGACTCGATCAGTTTTTCCATCGAGCGGCCGCCCACACCGGTGGCGTGGAAGACCAGACACTCGAACTCCTCGCGAAGATCGGCTGCAATCTTCTGTACGGCGGGAGTGGTCACGCCGAACATGGTGATGCCGATGGCTGGAAGGGTGATGCCTGCGTTGCGCTCCTTGGTTGCGCGCTCATCCAGGCGCGCTTTCACCATGCCGACCAGCGCATTGGCGCCGTTGCCAAGGACGGCGCGGGAGATCGAATTGAGGCCCTGCACGTCGACGACCGAATACATCATCGTAATATCGGCGGGTCCGACATAAGGACCGACGTCGCCCGAGGCAACCGAGGAGATGATGAGCTTTGGGACGCCGACGGGGAGGGAGCGCATACCGGGCGCCACCAATGAGGCACCGCCCGATCCACCGGCCGAGATAATCCCTGCGACATTGCGTTGGCGGCGCACCCAGTAGACGAAAGCCTCGGCCATTGCAGTGACGGCGGCGCCGCGGTCGGTGCCGAATACGGCCGAGCCGCCGCGTGCGTGGTTCAAGGCGATTTCCTGGGCCGACACGTCGCACGTGGAAAGCTTCCCGCTTGTGGAAACATCAACAAGGCGCGTACGCAGGCCGCTCGCGGCGATGATGTCGCGGATGAAGCGCAACTCCGTGCCCTTGGTGTCGAGCGTCCCGGCGACCAGCACGACGGGCGGTCCGGAGGTCTGGGCAGCGCTCAGTTCGCGTCGTTGCCGCGGGGCCTCTTCAATGCGCGCGACCCCGGCCGAGAGCATGCGGGCGGCCGCTTCGATGCGCGCGATCGGCGCCGGCTGTGACCAGCGGTTCGGCAGCGCAGGGTTCGAGATATAAACCCGGACCGGCCCCTTGGCGCGCGCGGGCTGCGGCGCGCCCCTTGTCTCGGTTCCCTCGGGGCGGATTTCGGCGTCCAGTTCAATTTCGGCATGGAGTCCGACGCCCAGCAGACGTTGTTGCAGATCACGGTCGGCGGACAGCCGCGCGGAATCGATGACACGATTGATGCGACCGTTGACCATGACGGCCACATTGCGCGAGACCGCCGTGGCCACGCCGATGTTCTGCTCGATCACGAGCACGGAGATGTCGCCATCTTCGCCCAGCTGCACGAGCATCTCTTCGACCTGGGTGACAATGACCGGCGCAAGGCCCTCGGTCGGCTCGTCCATGATGAGAAGATGCGGATTGGTCAGCAGCGCGCGTGAGATCGCGAGCATTTGCTGCTCGCCGCCGGAGAGCTGAGCAGCTCCGTGGTTCTTGCGCTCGGCAAGGCGGGGAAAGGTTTCGTAGATGCGATCAATGGTCCAGGGACCGGTTCGTATGCCGGCGGCCAATTGCAAGTGCTCGGCGACGCTCAGTGAGCGCCATAGCCGGCGGCCTTGCGGAACATAGCCGAGGCCGAGCCGGGCGATCCGTGCCGGACTGAGGGCCGTTATGTCCTGGCCGCGGACGCGCATCGAACCACTGCTTGCCCGCACAAGGCCCATAATGGCTTTGCACAGCGTCGTCTTGCCCATGCCATTGCGGCCGACCACGGAGAACACGCCTGCATCGAGGGTCAAGTGGACACCCTGCAGCGCATGCGAATGCCCGTAATAGACGTCGAGGCCCCTGATTTCGAGGGCAGGCGCGGACCGTCGGACCTCACTCATGCCCGCCTCCGAGATAGAGTTCCTGGACCTCGGGATCGGATTCGATCTCCTGCGGCGGGCCTTCCTTAAAGATGCGGCCGTTGTGCATCATCGTGACGCTTTCAACGACCCGAAGCGCTACATCCATGTCGTGCTCGATGATGATGTATCCGATGTGCGCGGGAAGCGAAGTCAGTATCTCGATCAGTTCGCGCCGCTCGGTCGGGGAAAGCCCCGCCGCCGGTTCATCAAACAGAATAAAGCGTGGCGCTCCCGCGAGCGCGAGCGCAATCTCCAGCTGTCGCTGCTGTCCGTGAGCGAGTTCGGCGACGCGCTGCTCCTTCACCGATGCCAGGTGCACCGCTCGAACCAGCGTTTCCGCGGACTGCATCAGCGCGTCGTTTTGGCCGGGGCGCAGGGGAGAGAAGCGTCCACGAGAGACGCCGCGGCAGGCGAGATAGACATTGTCCTGCACCGTGAGGCCGGGAAACAGTGCGGAAATCTGGTAGGTGCGGCGCAAGCCGCGCCGAATGCGCTCATAAGCCGGAAAGTGAGTGATGTCCTCGCCGAAGAAGCGGATGGTGCCGGAAGACGGCAGAAAGTCGCCGGTGATGCAATTGAACAGGGTGGTCTTGCCGGCGCCGTTCGAGCCGAGCACCGCGCGCCGCTCGCCCGGTCGCACGGTAATGGT
>VAZG01000379.1 GCA_005885285.1 Alphaproteobacteria bacterium
CATCATCGCCCTGCTCGGCGGCTTCAGTGGCGTTGGAGGCGGGCCGTTCTATGGCACCGGTTACTACGGCGGCGGCGGCCTCGGCCTCATTATAGTGATCATCCTGATATTGGTGTTGTTGGGAAGGATTTGAACCACACTGTTGTCCGTGGTTTCGATGGATTTGCACGTCTGCGCCAAATGGCGCATTCCGGGATGACAAAGGTTAGGCTTTCGCCGCCAGCTTCTTGATCGCCGCCTTGATCGACGACGCCGCGTCATCGTAGCCCTGCCACGCCTTGGTCCTGGCGAGCAGCGGCGGCACCGAACGGATCGTGTATCGCTTGGGGTCGAGATCGCTCTTTACCTGCGCCCAGGTCAGCGGCATCGAGACGGTGGCGCCCTGGCGTGCCCGCGGCGACAGCGCCGCAACAGCCGTCGACATGCGATCGTTGCGGAGATAGTCGAGGAAGATCTTTCCCGTGCGTTTTTTCTTCGACATGTTGAGCAGGAAGCGCTCCGGATCGTCATTCGCCATCCACTGACAAATACCTTGCGCGAATGCCTTGGCCTCTTTCCAACTCACCTTGTCTCTGCTGCCGTGGAGCAGCGGCGCCACCACGTGCAGCCCCTTGCCGCCCGTGGTCTTGCAGAAACTCTCAATGCCAACGTCGGCGAGGCGCTGCCGCATTTCCTTGGCGGCCTCGATCACCTCGGCAAAATCGACGTCCGGAGCGGGGTCAAGGTCGAACACCAACCGGCCCGGCGTGTCATAGGCATAAGGCGCGCAATTCCATGGATGTAGTTCGAGGCCTCCGATCTGCGCCGCCGCGGCGAGACCTTCGACGCGGTCGATCTGCAAATAGGGCTTGCGATCGCCTGAGACCCTGGCCAACTCGAACAGGTTGGATGCGCCTTGCATCGCATGGCGCTGAAAGAAACATTCGCCGTGGATTCCATCGGGCCCGCGGATGAGAGAACATGGCCGCCCCTTGAGATGGCCGATCATCCACTCGCCGATCTCCTCGAAATAACGGGCCAGATCAAGCTTGGTGAGGCCCTTGCCGTCACCGGTCTCGGGCCAAAGCTCCTTGTCGGGCTTCGAAATAACGACGCCCATCACCACGGAGGATTTTACATCGCTCTGCGGCCGCGCCGCGGCTGCCTTGCCCGATCTGGTGGCGGCGTTTCCGGCGGGTTCGGTGATTTCCGTCACCGCAGGCGTTTCCGCTGTCACTTCGCCGGCTGGCTTGTCCTGGCGCAATCCCTTGAACGCCGCCTGCCGAATGTTGCCGTCGCCGGTCCAGCCGGCAAACTCAATCTCCGCGACGAGCTCCGGCTTCAGCCAATGCACGTCGCTGGTCTTGCGGGGCGCGTTCTTGCCGCCAAACGGGCTCTTGTCTGACGCCGCCGCCTTGAGCGCCGGCATGATGCGCTTGACCTTATCCTGGCCGAAACCGGTGCCAACCGTCCCCACATAGGCAAGGTGGTCGCCGCGATAGACGCCTGCCAGCAGCGAGCGGAATTTGCCGGCGGTCGTCTTCCAGCCGCCGAGCACGACCTCGTGCCCGGCGCGGCATTTGGCCTTGGTCCAGCTGTCGGTGCGGCCCGAATGATAGGCTGCGTTCAGCTTCTTGGAGATGATGCCTTCGAGCGCGAGCTTGCACGCCGACTGCAACACGGCCTCGCCGCCGCTTTCGAAATGTTCGACGTAGCGGATTTGCCTGGCTTTGCCCTTCCGCGCTTCCAGCAACTGCTTCAGTTGCGCCTTCCGTTCCCTGAGCGGGAGCGTGCGAAGATCCATTCCGTTGGCAAACAACAGATCGAACGCGAAGAACAGAAGGTTGTCGGTTTTGCCGTCGGACAATGCGGCCTGCAGGCTGGAAAAATCCGGCGCGCCATTATGGTCGAGCGCCGCGATCTCGCCGTCGATGAGCACATCGGGCAACGCGCCCGCTTCCTTCACGACAGCCGCGAACTTGTCGCTCCAATCCAGTCCCTTGCGGGTTTTCAACGTCGCCGCGCCGTTCTCGACGCGCAACTGCACACGGTAGCCGTCGAACTTGATCTCGTGGCACCAGTCGTCGCCCGGCGGCGGACGTTCGACGGAGGTACAAAGCTGCGGCGGGACGAAGTCCGGCATCTCAGCGACTTTTTTGGCTTTCGCCGCAACGGCTCGCGACGCCATCGTTTTGGCCTTCGCGGGCGTCGCGGCTTCGCCGCGGTTGGAGTGCCAGACCGCGTCAGCCTTGCCGCGACCACTCCTCGCCGTCATGAATGGCTTCGGCGCGCGTCCCTTGCCTTTAGCGATCTGCTCCATCGAGCGCCCGGATGCGACGGAGCGGTCTGTTTCCAGGATGTCGTTGGCTTTGCCTTCCTGCGCAAATTCGTCGCGGTGCTTGATCAGCAGCCAGTTGGTGCGCTTGCCGCCGGTACGGTCGTGACGCATGCGCACCAGGACCCAGCTACCGTGAAGCTTCTCGCCGTCAAGCGTGAATTTCAGATCGCCTTTTTTGAAGCCGCGCTCCGGATCGTCCGATTCCCAATAGCCGCGGTCCCACAGCTGGACCGTGCCGCCGCCATACTGGTCCTTCGGAATGGTACCTTCGAAGTCGCCATAATCGAGCGGATGGTCCTCGACCTCCACCGCCAGCCGCTTGTCGTGCGGATCGAGCGAAGGTCCCTTCGTCACCGCCCAGGATTTGAAGACGCCGCCATATTCGAGGCGGAGATCGTAATGCAGCCGGGTCGCATCATGCTTCTGGATCACGAAGCGACGGCGCTTCGAAGGCGCCACCGGCACCTCACCCGAAGGCTCCGAGGTTTTTTCGAAATCCCGTTTCTTGCGATAGGTGGAGAGATCTCTCAGCACGATCAATCCTGCACATTCAAATGGACTTGCAAATGGACTTGCAAATGGACTTGCAAATGGACTTGCAAATGGACTCGCAGCCTACCATGCGCCAACGCCCACTCGGAACCAAAACCCGCAACATCCGTTGGAGTTCCGAAAATTGGCTGAAAACGCTGGAGATCGGCATGGCCGCCCGCGCCTACTGGAAAGGCTCCCTGAAGCTTTCGCTCGTGACCTGCCCGGTGCAGCTTTATCCGGCGACTACGGCGGCCGAGAAGACGCGCTTCCACCTGATCAACAAGGAAACCGGCAACCGGCTCAGGCAGCAGATGGTCGATTCCGAGACCGGCGACGTCGTGGAGGGCGACCTCAAGGCCCGCGGCTATGAGTTGAGAAAGGGCGAATATGTCGAGGTCGCAAAGGAAGAACTCGAGGCGGTTCAGATCGAGAGCAACCACACGATCGACATCGACAGTTTTGTGCCAAAGGACGAGATCGACAAGCGCTACCTCAACCACCCCTATTACATCGCGCCTGACGGCAAGGCCGGCGTCGACGCCTTTGCCGTGATCCGCGATGCCATGAAGGACAGCGATCGCGTGGCGCTGGCCCGCATCGTCTTGACCAACCGCGAACATATCATCGCGATCGAGCCGCTCGGCAATGGCCTGCTCGGAACCACCTTGCGATATCCCTACGAGCTGCGCGACGAAGAGGATTATTTCGACGGCATCAGAAGTCCGAAACTAACAAAAGACATGATCGAGCTCGCAAGCCACATCCTCGACACCAAGGCAGCCCACTTCGATCCCTCGAAATTCAAGGACGAATATGAGACAGCCCTGAAAACGCTGGTCCGCCGCAAAGCCGCGGGCAAGCCAGTCAAGACTGTCGAGCGGGAAGAGCGGCCGAGCAACGTCATCAATCTCATGGACGCCCTCAAGCAGAGCCTGAAGGGCCGACGAGCCCCGGCGAAGCGGACTTCCTCCTCGGCGCGCCATCGGACCTCGCATCGCCGTTCGGCTCGCAAAGCCCAGCGATCGGCCGCGCGGCATCGCAAGGCGGGGTGACGACCTGGCAGACCTTACCGCTTCGCCTTGCGCTTTTTCGCAGCTTTGCGCTTCTTCGGCACCTTCGCCCCGGCGGCGCGTGCCTGGGACAGACCGATCGCGATCGCCTGCTTGCGGCTCTTGACCTTGCGGCCCGACCGACCGCTCTTCAACGTGCCGGACTTGCGCTCTCGCATCGCGCGACCAACTTTTTTGCCTGCTTTCTTCGAATACTTTCGTGCCATGATCATGCTCCCGCTGACGGGAAACAATCATCGCACCTTGCGAAGGTTCCACATCTGAAACCGCTTTAATCCCCCGCCCGCAAGCGATAACCGATGCCGGTTTCGGTCAGCACGAATTGCGGGCGTTCCGGATCGGATTCGATTTTCTGTCGGAGCTGGCGCACATAGACCCGCAAATATTGCGCGTCGGTGAGTTCATTCCACAGCTCCTTCAACAGAAAGCGATGGGTCAGCACCTTGCCGGCATGCTGCACCAGCACGCGCAACAGATCGTATTCCTTCGGCGACAGTTTCACCTCGCGCTCGCCGACCTTGACGATCCGTCGCACCAGGTCGACCGCGAGATCGCCGGAGCGAAACACCGGGCGCTCGCCATGGACCTGTAATTGATGCCGCAACGCCGCGCGCATGCGGGCGAGCAATTCGTCCATCCCGAACGGCTTTGTCAGGTAATCGTCGGCGCCGAGGTCGAGTGCCAGCACCTTGCCGGTCTCATCGCCCCGGCTCGACTGCACCACGATCGGCACGCTGTCATTACGGCTGCGGATCATGCGCAGCAATTCGTGGCCCTGGATGTCCGGCAGGCCGAGGTCGAGAATGACCAGGGCCGGATTTTGCGACAGCAGTTCGAGCGCCGTCTTGCCGTTGGAGGCTTCCAGGATCTCGTAGCCCTGCGTGCTCAACCCCATCCGCAGCAATTTGCGGATCGGCGGCTCGTCGTCGATCACCAGAACCTTGATCGGCGTGGCGCTCATGCAGCGGTGTCCAGCGCTTTGGCATCCGCAGGGATCGGCAATCGGATCGTCAGCACGGCGCCACTCCGGTCGGTGCGGTTATCGGCGAAAATCCTACCGTGCATCGCCTCGACAAAACCGCGAGCGATCGCGAGCCCAAGGCCGGTGCCGGGACGGACGTGATCGCCCTTTTGCGCGCGATAGAATTTATCGAATACGCTGTCCAGCTCGGAGCTGGGAATGCCGCCGCCCTCGTCGACGACTTGCAAAGATACCCAGTCCTTGTCCCGCAAGCTTCTGATCGATATCGTCGAGTCCGCAGGCGCATACTTGGCTGCGTTGTCCAGGAGGTTGAAGAGCGCTTGTTCGAACAAGACCGCATCGAGTTCAAGCATCGGCAAATCAGCCGCGAGCTCAAGTGAGACCTTGTGATGGGCGAGGATCTTGCTCGCCCGCCGCAATGCGCTGCCGACGATCTCGCCGACATCGTGGCGTGCAGTGTTTGGCACCACGGCGCCGGACTCGAGCTTGGTCATATCCAACAGGTTGGCAATGAAGCGGTTGAGCCGCTCGGACTCGTCGATCACGGTGGCCAGGAGGTCACGCTTTTCTAAGTCAGAGAGACCACCGGCCAGGTCGCGCATCGTCGAGGCGGCGCCGAGCACGGAAGCCA
>VAZG01000380.1 GCA_005885285.1 Alphaproteobacteria bacterium
TGCCGAGATCGAAATAGGCGTTGGCCATGACGACCGCTTCCGACTTGCTGCCGCTGTAGTTGTTTGCCTCAGTAAAATTGGCGCCGAATACGCCTACCGGAGCAAACTGCGAGCCATGGAAGTTGGCGCGCCCGCGCCATTGACCGATCACGTCCGCTCTGAACCAGTTATTGAACTGATAACCGACACCGAGATCGAACAGCGTGGCGCTATCGAAGCCCAGGCCGGTCGATGTGAAGAGCGCAGTGTTGGGGTCGCCCGGATTGTCGAGCTTCTTCAGCTGCTGGTTGGTCATGCCGATATCGCCGCGCAGATACCATCCGCCGAATTCCTCGACCGGAGGCGGCGCGTACATCGGCGACGGCGCGATGGCGAGGTCTGCGGCAAACGCTGCCTGCGACAACAATGATACCGCTCCGGCGGCAACGACCGACTTAACGCTACGCATGGCTTCGTCCCTTTTGGCCGGTGAGGCGCAACAAAGCCTCACATCTAAAAACCCACGGTCGAACGATGGCAGCAAATGCTTAAGCGCCACTTAACCCTAATTATTAAGGTTGATAATCTCTGACCAAGACTTTCATCGGCACGCAACGCCGCTCTCGAAAATAGTGAGGTCGTCGCAAGTGCTAACGATGTGTTGACGAAGCCTGCAGCGTTACTGCGGTCTCTCAACGCATGTGCTTCGGCATCCTGGGCAGGAACACTGCGAGCAAGCCGAGCGCCGGCAGGAAGGCGCAGACCTGATAGACAAAGGCGATGCCGGTGTAATCGGCGAGCTTGCCGAGCGCCGCGGCGCCAAGGCCGCCGATGCCGAACGCGACACCGAAGAACACCCCTGAGATCATGCCGAAGCGGTGCGGCATCAATTCCTGCGCGAACACGATAATCGAAGACGTCGTCGAAGAAAGGATCAGCCCGATGAACACCGTCAGCACCGCGCTCGCATACAGCCCGGCATAGGGCATCGCCAGCGTGAACGGCAGCGCGCCGAGCACCGAAATCCAGATCACATATTTGCGGCCGAAGCGGTCGCCGAGCGGCCCGCCGAAGAACGCCCCGACCGCATTGGCGGCAAGGAAGATGAAGAGATAGAGCTGCGCTGTCTGGGTCGAGACGCCGAATTTCTCGATCAAATAGAAAATGTAATAGCTCGACAGGCTCGACACATAGAGTTGCTTGGAGAACAGCAGCGCCACCAATACCGCAAGCGCGATCCTGACGCGCCGCGGGCTCGGCGCATCCGGATGCAGATGGATCGGTGCCGGCTTCTTGTCGGTGATCTGCGGCCGGTACCACACGCCGATCCGCCACAGAATGACGATCGCCAGAAATGCGATCAGGGAAAACCAGGCGATGCTTGGCTGGCCGAACGGGACCACGATCAAGGCCGCCAGCACCGGTCCCATCGAGGTGCCGAAGCTGCCGCCGAGCTGGAACACCGATTGCGCAAACCCGTAACGCCCGCCTGACGCCAGCCGGGCGATGCGCGCCGACTCGGGATGAAACACCGCCGATCCCAGTCCGACCAGTGCCGCCGCGACAAGAATGATTGCGTATTGATTGGCGACGCTCAAGAGCAGCAATCCGAAGAAGGTGGACCCCATGCCGACCGCGAGCGAGAACGGCTGCGCCTTCTTGTCGGTGAAATGTCCGACCACCGGCTGCAGCAGCGATGCGGTGAACTGGAACGCCAGCGTAATCATTCCGATCTGCGCGAAGTTGAGCGCATAGCTGTCTTTGAGGATCGGATAGACCGAGGCAATCAGCGACTGCATCGTGTCGTTGAGGAAATGCGAAAAACTGATTCCCGCCAGCACGACATAGGCCGGGCCCGCGGAAGCGGCCCTGGCAGCAGTGCCGCGCATCGCATCCGCCGCCAGCACCGGCGCGGCCAGTGCTTCTTCCGAGACGATAACAGACTTGTTCAAGGCGCACTTCCCGGAAGATTCGCAAAGATCATTGCGCCGTCCTACGACAGCCGTGCGCGAGCGACTACTCCCATTAGCCGATAGCTGCGATGCAACCAGCGGGAACGAGGAAGGATAATGTCAGGCGGCCTTGGCCGGTTTCTTCACGCCGCAGCTTGGCCAAGCGCGGTGACGATATGATCGACCACTTCCTCGATCAGGATGCGATCGTCGCCCTCGCCCATCACGCGGATCACCGGCTCGGTGCCCGAGGAGCGGACCAGCAACCGGCCGTGGCCGTTGAGCCGCTTTTCGCCGGCGTCAATCGCCAGCTTGACCTCGGCATCATCGAGCGGCTTGCCGCTGCGATAGCGGACGTTCTTGAGAATCTGCGGCAGCGGATCGAAGCGATGGCAGACCTCCGACACTGGACGACGGAGCTTTTGCACCACCGCCAGCACTTGCAGGGCCGCGACGAAGCCGTCGCCAGTGGTGGCGTAGTCGGACAGGATGATGTGGCCGGAAGGCTCGCCACCGAGATTGTAGCCGCCGGCGAGCATCCGTTCGAGCACGTAGCGGTCGCCGACCGGCGTGCGCACCATCTCGATGCCCTGGCCTTGAAGAAAACGCTCCAGCCCGAAATTCGACATCACAGTCGCGACGATGCCCGGCTTGGCGAGCCGGCCGTCTTCCTTCCAGCTTTGCGCGATCACCGCGAGCAACTGGTCGCCATCGACCAGATGTCCGCGCTCGTCGACCAGGATGACGCGATCGGCGTCGCCGTCGAGCGCAATGCCGATGTCGGCGCGCATCTCGCGCACCTTCTTGCACAGCGCTGCCGGCGCGGTCGATCCGCATTCCTTGTTGATGTTGAAGCCATCCGGATCGACGCCGATCGAGATGACGTCGGCGCCCAGTTCCCACAGCGCTTCCGGCACCACCTTGTAGGCCGCGCCATGGGCACAATCGACCACCACGCGCAAGCCATCGAGTGAGAGATCGCGCGGCAGCGTGCGCTTGGCAAACTCGATATAGCGGTCATGGACGCCGTCGATGCGGCGCGCACGGCCGAAGCTCGCGCTCTGCGCGAGCTTCTTGTCGAGCGATTCATCGAGCAATTGCTCGATCTGCCGTTCGACGTCGTCGGACAATTTGAAACCCTGCGGACCGAACAGCTTGATGCCGTTGTCCTCGAACAGATTGTGGGAAGCGGAAATCATCACGCCGAGATCGGCGCGCATCGATTTGGTCAGCATCGCCACCGCCGGCGTCGGCATCGGGCCGAGCAGCAACACGTCCATGCCGACCGAGGTGAATCCGGCCACCATGGCATATTCGATCATGTAACCGGAGAGCCGCGTATCCTTGCCGATCACGACGCGATGGCGATGGTCGCCGCGCTGAAACACCAGTCCGGCCGCCTGCCCCACCTTGAGCGCCAGCTCCGGCGTGATCAAACCGTTGGCACGGCCCCGAATTCCGTCCGTACCGAAATATTTGCGGCTCATATGACCCCCAGCACCCATTTAAGGCTTGGCACCAAGCCTCGAACGCCCGTGCCGGGAGTTATAATGCCATCGGGACTAAAATGGCTTCAAAAAATATGATGAATGATTACCGGCTCCGATCCGCGGCCTGCTAGCTAACTCGTTGTTAACACGTGCATTACCGCCGATCTGGGAACGCGGATGGAACCGCTTTAATCCTTCCGCCGGACGTAACGGTCGCCTTTCGAGGGCGGCGGCTGGGTGACGTTGACCGGGTCGGACGCTGGAAAAGTCTCCTCGAGCCCCTCGTCCAGGGCCTCGTCGAGCCGGCGCTTTTCGGCGACCTTGACGGCTTCGGGGTCGGAGCGCGGTGCGATCATAAAATGCCTCCTGGCACAACGATTTGGCAGATGCCCCAGCCATGGTAGATGACACCCCAAGCGACAAATACAAGAAGGCAAAACACGAGCAAAATACGAGAAGGGCTGGGAAGCGTCCATGAAGCACATCACCTGCATCGAAGATCTGCGTCAGGTCCATATGCGAAAGGTGCCGAAGGCATTTTTCGATTACGCCGATCGCGGCTCTTATGCGGAGGAGACGCTGCACGCCAATCGCGACGACCTGCAGCAGATCAAGTTTCGCCAGCGCGTTCTGGTCGACGTGTCGAAACGCGATCTTTCGACCAAAATCCTCGGCGAGCCGGCCGCGCTACCGCTGATCCTGGCGCCGGTGGGGCTGACCGGCATGCAATTTGGCGACGGCGAGATTCACGCCTGCCGTGCCGCTCAGGCCGCCGGCATTCCCTTCACGCTGAGCACGATGTCGATCTGCTCCATCGAGGATGTCGCTGAAAGCGTCGACAAGCCGTTCTGGTTTCAGCTCTACGTCATGAAAGATCGCGGCTTCATCAAGGCCCTGATCGAGCGCGCCATCGCGGCCAAATGCAGCGCGCTGGTGTTGACCGTCGACCTGCAAGTGATCGGACAGCGCCACGCCGACATCAAGAACGGCATGACGGTGCCGCCGGAATGGTCGCTGTCGAAATTGTTCGATTTCGCCACCAAGCCGGCATGGGTCGCAGGCGTCCTGCGCGGCAAGCGCCGCACCTTCGGCAATCTCGTTGGCCATCTCAAGGGCACCGATGACATTACCGCGCTGGGCACGTGGATCGCGACGCAATTCGATACCACGCTGAACTGGAAAGACGTCGACTGGATCCGCAGCATCTGGCCCGGCAAGCTGATCCTCAAAGGCATTCTCGACGTCGAAGATGCGGAGGAGGCGGCGAAGACCGGTGCGCAGGCGCTGGTGGTCTCCAACCATGGCGGCCGGCAGCTCGACGGCGCGCCGTCGTCGATCGAGGTGCTGCCGGAGATCGCAGACACCGTCGGTTCGCAGATCGAAATCATGTTCGACGGCGGCATTCGCTCCGGCCAGGACGTGATGCGCGCGCTCGCGCTCGGTGCCAAATCCTGCATGATCGGTCGGGCTTACATCCATGGCCTCGGCGCGTTCGGCGGCCCCGGCGTCGCCAAGGCGATCGAGCTGATCGCAGCCGAACTCTCAACCACCATGGGGCTGTGCGGCGTCAACACCATCGCCGAAATCGACGACCACGTGCTGGCGGTTTAGGTCCTTGTCATTCCGGGATGGTGCGTTAGCACCAGACCCGGAATCTAGAGATTCTCAGATGTGCAATTGCACATCATAGTCCGCGCTTCTCGCGCGCCCCGGAATGACTTTTCGGTCTACGCAAGCACAGACCGAAAAGTCACATCGGCGGGGTGATGCCGTCGCGCCCGACATTCACACGAGCCGCTTCCAGCGTTCCGTCTTCTTTTTTCGCCGCGCCGAAGATGATGATCTTGGCGCCCACCTGGAGCTCGGATTTGTCGCCGGGCACAAAGGTGACGATCGGCGTTTCCGGCGGCACCACGACTTTCTTCTCGCCGTCCTTGTACTTGACCAGGATGCTCTGGCCGTTCACGCCGGCAACCGTCTCGGCGACAGTTGCGTTGGTC
>VAZG01000381.1 GCA_005885285.1 Alphaproteobacteria bacterium
AATCCATGCAGCGGGAAAATGTTGAGCGCAACCCTCGACCCAAACGAGTCCTGAAGGCCATGGAGAATCGCGGTGCTGTAGGAGCCGCGGCGCAAGCTGCCGGAGAGACCGAGAAGGCGGAATTGGGTCATTGCGGCGGCTCCGGACGGCTGGGATTTCAACTGAGATCTGCAGGAAGATCATCACGAAGCGGGCTCGCTCAAGTAAATTCGATTTTAATACGCGAAGGGTGATCGTTTCAGTGGCGAAGCCCGAATGTGGAATTTTAGCTAGCAGATGGGTGAGCTAGCCGCACCGAATAACATTCAATTTAGTGGCATAGCCTTTATGACCAACCTAGATCCGCTCGCTAAGTGATCACCGCAACCTCGACCGCGGACTTGCGAAGCATTCAACACGCAGCAATCGGGTGATGCGGCTTGTTCAACGGCACGCATACTAGGAGCGCTGGGAAGCAGCGGATTGGGTCAGAAGAGATGCACACTCAAACGAAATACCGACGCGGCGACTTGAGACCAGCGATGATAGCCGCACTTGTCGCAATTGGGGGTATCGCAGCTATCCTCTTTGGCGACCTCGGACCAAGCAACGCTTCGCAGGATAGCGGTACCGCGAGGATGATCACAGCCGCGGCGGTGTCCAGGGCCGGCGCGATCGAGATTCCGTCGGAGCTGTCCGCCGCCCCGCCCACTTCCTAACCGCATCTGCCGTCTGGAAGGCTCCGTGGACCCGGACCACACCAATTAGAAAGGCAGCAACGAAGTGTCCACTTTGCATCCAAGCCGTGGTTGCCGATAGGTCCGCATTGATCGCAATCGAATAGTTCCAACAATATTCCGCGCAATCGATGAGGGCGCCTAGTGGAGCGCGCCTGCGGGCCGATGCGCGCACCAACGCAAGTGCTGCAGGTAAGTGTGGCTTGCGCGTTGCGAGGGATTCCGAACCATCTTCACAACATTGAGAGTGTCGGTCCATGGCGCGTAACAAAGGTTTTAATGGTGACAGTGCGGTCGGCTCTTACCTAACCAATGTCCACACAACGAAGAGGACAGTAGCGGTATGACGCCCTACCTGATCGCCGCCCGCGCGGGAATCGTCTGCTGGGTCACGCTCACCTTGATGCCGGTCGAAGTCGTCTTCGACTGGCTGGAAGATGAAATTGAACGACGACCATGTGGTTCGATGCATCGATAACTTGTTCCAGACTGACGTTTTGGTCGAGGGCCGGGAATACGAAGTGCGCGCCGAACGTGACGACTGCTACATCCTTTCCGGCTTCGAAAGGATTCAGCAAGACGCGATTTGAGATCGTGTCCCACCCATCTAATGCCCGGATCAGGCTCGAGCCTGTCCATTTCGCCCCAGCACGGTAGAGAAAGGCCAATGCAAATCACCGTCGTCGCCCTGATGTGCCATGCGCTGGCCAACATCAGTCAGCCGGTCTGCCGCGAGGAAATCGTTGTCAAGGACGAGATGCCCATGCAGGCCTGCATACTCTCCCAAGCCGCTCTCGCCGACTGGAAAGCGCATTCGATCTATGCCGGCGAACAATGGACGATCGGCAGAATCAAATGCGTCCCCGGTGACTATGCCATCAAAGGGGCGGCCTGACGCCGCTCCAGGTCAGCCATCTAGTTGTCGCAAGAAAGGAATCCGCGTCCGGGTGCGACGTATCGCGGCGCGCGGCGCAGCCCTGACGCGCGGTGATGGGTAAGGGCCCGCGCACAGATCAGGCAAACGCGATAGCGAGCAAGCCAGAGCAGAGAAGGAAAACACTGGAAACGGTTACGGCGAGGAAACTGTAAGAGGCGAATTCTTCACGTGTCATGATAAACCACCTACCGTTCGGCGAAATCTGGTTTTCCCTTGAATCGGCTCTTTCCAGATTGGCCGTGAGATTAGAACGATTGAGATTGATAATTCAGTTGTACGTGGGTACGCATCCGATACCGAAAGGGATAGGAGAACCATACGGAAGTTTGTGATATTTACCTTTCAGGCCCATCATTCTGGACGCTCACGCTTGTCCGCTCCTGATGAGTGCTCACCTGGACCGCGGAACACTGAGTTCCACTCGATAGCCATCGAAACATACCTGGACGACATGGCCCCGCTTCGGATTTGCTGTCGGAAGCTTGTGCATTTCAGGTCTGGGCCCAACAACAACAGCGGCGCGGGGCAGCTCTCGCGAAAACAACGTAACGTTCACCCACGATAAGGCAGCTTCCGAATCCGGACTTGGTCCAGCCTGGATGAGGCCATCATGGCGCATCGAGAGCTTCGAAGACGGAGCGGCGGCCGCACGCTCAAGTAAGGTCTGAAGTTTCGGATGCAGGCCCTCGTTGCGCGATGCTGCGAGAGCGCTGAATTGATGGAGAAAGGTCATTACCATGTCCTGTGTCTTCCCGTAATTGATAGAGGCCCGATCGCCGTGAGAAGTTCTTACGGCTGCGGCTTTTCCTTTCTAGCGAGCACTGAGCGCTCCTTTTTTTGGAACTTACAAACTCATCAATTGCACAAGACGGTTTGCGACCTGTGCAACCCTTGAGAGACAGGGAAGAGATAGCGCTTCGGGCGAATCCGACGATTAAATACGAATTTATTCTACGATCTGATTTTCCAGCATTCGCGTGTCACGCAGAATGTCATCACTGATGGGCCCGCAGCGAAGCTGAGCGGCGATCGCATGCGCAACGATTGAGGCAAGACCGGCACAATCGCAGCAATAGAACCAAAGCCATTGCCAAGCCGGGGGCTACATTTCTGCCACGCCCGGGTTCTCGCGAACGCAAGCCTGTCAACAGATGACGCTTGAACAGACGACGTTGCGAAACAGTGACACCGCCGCAGGCGTCGTGTTGCCGGGATCTCGATCACTCGTAAACAGGAATGACTTCATGGCCAAACGCCCTACCCTCACCACCGACAGCGGTATGCCGGTTTCCGACAACCAGAACAGCATCACGGCGGGCCCGCGTGGCCCGGTGCTGATGCAAGACTTCGTTCTGTTCGAGAAGCTTGCCCACCAGAACCGCGAGCGCATTCCCGAACGCAGCCAGCACGCCAAGGGTTCGGGCGCCTATGGCACCCTGACCATCACGCACGACATCACGAAATACACCAAGGCCAAGGTGTTGCAGAAGGGCAAAACGACCGAAGCTTTCCTGCGCTTTTCGACGGTGGCGGGCGAGCGCGGCGCCGCCGAGGCCGAGCGCGACGTACGCGGCTTCGCGCTGCGCTTCTATACCGAAGAAGGCAACTGGGACTTGGTCGGCAACAATACGCCGATTTTCTTCGTGCGCGATGCGCTGAAGTTTCCTGACTTCATTCACACCCAGAAGCGGCATCCCAGAACCAACATGCGCTCGCCGACCGCGATGTGGGATTTCTGGTCGCTTTCGCCCGAGAGCCTGCACCAGGTCACCATCCTGATGTCGGACCGCGGCTTGCCGCAGAGCTATCGCAATATCGACGGCTTCGGCTCTCATACCTACTCGTTCATAAACGCCAAAAACGAGCGGCACTGGGTCAAATTCCATTTCAAGACCATGCAGGGCATCAAGAACTGGACCAACACCGAGGCCGCCGAGAAGGTCGCCTACGACCGCGAGACCCATCAGCGCGATCTGTTCGAGTCGATCGAGCGCGGCGATTTCCCGAGATGGAAGTTCTCGGTGCAGATCATGCCGGAGAGCGACGTCGGCAAGCACTGGTACAACCCGTTCGACCTCACCAAAGTATGGCCGCACAGGGATTATCCGCTGATCGAGGTCGGCGTTCTCGAGTTGAACCGCAATCCCGAAAATTATTTCGCTGAGGTCGAGCAGGCCGCGCTCTCGCCCGCCAATATCGTACCCGGCATCAGTCATTCGCCGGACAAGATGCTGCAGGCGCGGATCTTCTCCTATGCGGACGCGCACCGCTATCGCGTCGGCGTCAATGCGGATCAGCTTCCCGTCAACAAGCCACGCTGCCCCGTGCACACTTACAACGTTGATGGTGCCATGCGGCTCGCCGGCAACCCGAACCCTGATGCCTATTACGAGCCGAACTCGTTCAACGGCCCGGTGCAGGACGAGCGCTTCCGCGAGCCGCCACTGAAAATCTCCGGCGATGCCGACCGCTACAATCACCGCGACGGCAACGACGATTATCGTCAGCCCGGTGACTTGTTCCGGCTCATGACGGCCGACCAGAAGGAGCAGCTGTTTCAGAACTACCGGGCAGCGATGCAAGGCGTGCCGGTCGAGATCGTCAAGCGGCAGATTGTCCACTGCTACAGGGCCGATCCCGAATACGGCGCTGGCATCGCCAAGGCGATGGGTATCGATTTCACCCCGCAGATGGTCGCCGCGGAGTAACGCTGCCCATTTCGGCGGGCCGGCGGTCGCTCCTCCCGTGCCGCCGGCCCCTCAACAATTCAATGCGCGCGGCGCACGCTCATCTCTGGAGATCGGGAATGTCCAACCGAATCGCAGCCAAGCTCCTCGCGGAGTTCATCGGCACCTTCGCGTTAATATTCATCGGCGCCGGCGCCGCGGCCGTGGTCGGCGGCGCCGGCCTGGCCGGTGTCGCCGCGATTGCCTTCGCCCACGGTTTGACCGTGATGGCTTTCGCTTTCGCCTACGGCCCCGTGTCGGGCGGGCACTTCAATCCCTCCGTTACCACCGCCGTGCTTGCCGCTGGCGCCATGCGCGCCGGCGAGGCGGCCGGCTACATCGTCAGCCAGCTTGTTGGTGGTCTCCTTGGCGCGCTCTTGTTGGAGGCCGTGCTCGGCGGTGCGGACACCGGACTTGGCACGCCGATGCTCGCGCACAACCTCGCTCTCGGCGCGACGACGCTCACTGTCACCCCTTGGGCCGGCTACGTGATCGAGGCCGTGCTCGGCTTTTTCCTGTCCACTGTCGTACTCAGCACCGCGGTTGCAGGCCGCGCCGGCAATCTCGCGCCGCTGGCGATCGGCATGACCCTGGTCCTCAACATCATCATGGCTGGGCCCCTCACCGGCGCCGCCTTCAACCCCGCGCGGGCGCTTGGCCCGATGGTCGCGACCGGCAATTTCAGCGATGCCTGGCTGTACCTGACAGCCCCGATCGTTGGCGCCATCGTCGCTGCCATTCTGCACACCGGCCTCGCCCGGCTCGCGCGAGAGCGGATGGCGTCGGCCGGCCCCCGCACGGCCGCCCGGACGCCCGCCGAATGAAGCTTCTTTAATCCAGATTGCGACGGTAATGGCTCGGCCGGAATGAAACCCAGAGGAGATTGCGGATGGCCTCCAATTCCAATCGTGGCGTGG
>VAZG01000382.1 GCA_005885285.1 Alphaproteobacteria bacterium
CCCTCAATGGTTGACCATGGAGCAGGCGGTCAAGCATTGCGAGGCCGGGCTCGGAATCTGGGAGTGGGCGAGCAATGACCATGGCGCCGAGCCCGATGTCGTGATGGCCTGCTGCGGTGACGTGCCGACGTTGGAGACCCTCGCCGCCGTCGACCTCCTCCGAAAGCACGCGCCCGATCTGAAAATGCGCGTGATCAACGTCGTGAACCTGATGAAGCTGCAGCCGTCGAGCGAGCACCCGCACGGCCTCTCGGATCACGATTTCGATGCGCTGTTCACGACGGACAAGCCGGTCATCTTTGCCTTCCACGGTTATGCATCACTGATTCACCGACTGACCTACCGGCGAAAGGGTCACCACAACATCCATGTGCGCGGCTACAAGGAAGAGGGCACCACCACGACGCCGTTCGACATGTGCGTGTTGAATGACCTCGATCGCTTCCACCTGGTCAGCGACGTGATCGACCGCGTGCCGAAGCTTGGGGCGCGGGCCGCTTACGCCAAGCAGGCAATCCGCGACAAGCTCATTGACCACAAGGAGTTTATTGGCCGGTACGGCGACGACATGCCCGAGATCACCGGCTGGCGATGGGGGCAGGAGGCCGCTTCCGCGGGTGTCCGTTCGACGGAGGCCGACAACGTCTGACCCGGCTGGAGGCGAAAATGAACGTCTTTGCGGTCAGACACGGTGAGACGGCGTGGAGCCTGAGCGGGCAGCACACCGGGACGACGGATATTCCGTTGACCCAAAATGGGCGCCGGCTCGCCGAGCGAATGCGGCCGGTGCTCGCCAAGGAGGCATTTGCGCTCGTTCTCTGCAGCCCGATGCAGCGCGCGTGTGAAACCTGCGCGTTGGCGGGTCTCGGCGACAGGGCCGTTATCGACCCCGACCTGGCCGAGTGGAATTACGGCCGATACGAGGGTCTGACGCCGAAACAGATCCACGAGGGCGCGCCGGGCTGGCTGATTTTCCGAGATGGATGCCCGCGCGGCGAGGCGCCGGAGGAGGTGGGCGCGCGGGTGGACCGGGTGATAGCCCGGGCCCGCGCGGCCGATGCAGACGTCGCGCTGTTCGCGCATGGCCATGTGCTCCGGGTGTTCGTAGCGCGCTGGATCGGCCTGCCGGCGGGCAGCGGACAGCATTTCCTGCTCGATACGGGCACCCTGTGTATCCTCGGTTATTACCGCGACATACCCGCCGTGAGGGTCTGGAACGGGCCTCTCATTGATTAGCGGGCGATGATCGACAGACAAGTAGAGGCGGGCAGGATGACACGATGAGCGAAACAATCACACGTGACCAGTACGACGCCGTCCTGCTCGACCTCGACGGTGTGATCACTGACACGGCCAGCATCCACGCGGCGTGTTGGAAACAGATGTTTGACGAATACCTCCAAAAACGTGCAATGCAGAGAGGCGAAGCATTTCTTCCTTTCGATCCCGCCACGGATTATCGGCTGTATGTGGATGGAAAGCCGCGCTTCGACGGCGTTCGCGACTTTCTTACATCGCGCGGAATTCAACTCCCCGAGGGAAGCCCGCACGATCCGCCAGAGGCTGAAACGGTGGGCGGGCTCGGGAACCGCAAGAACGACCTGGTCAACAAGATCATCGAAGACGCAGGCGTGGAGCCTTACGAAGGCAGCGTCAAACTCCTCCACCAGCTTCGGCATCAAGGGTTCAAAATCGCCGTCGTTACCTCAAGTCAGAACTGCGCGGCCGTGCTAAGAGCCGCAAAGTTGGATGCATTCTTCGACATGCGGGTCGACGGCAACACGATCCTTGCGGAACATTTGGCGGGGAAACCCGCTCCGGACACGTTTCTGATGGCGGCAAAACTGCTTGGGGTTCAGCCGTCAAGAGCGGTTGTCATCGAGGACGCCCTTTCAGGAGTGGAGGCCGGGTCTAGCGGGAATTTCGGGCTTGTGATCGGCGTCGCGCGCAAGGGGAATGCCGATGAGCTTCGGCGTCACGGCGCGCATTTGGTGGTGAACGATCTGGGCGAACTGGCTGTCCTGGGAGGAACAGCCCGATGATGCACGAGGCACTGCTACCGACGCAAGACCCAGGCTGGGTTCTGACCCACGAAGGCTACAACGTGCTGACCGAGAATGCGGTGGAATCCCGCTTTGCACTCGGCAACGGGTTCCGAGGGATGCGGGCCTCGCGTCCGGTCAGCCGTGGCCCGACATGGGTCAGCTGGCAGGGCTATGTCAGATGGGCGTCGTGGCCGCGCTGTTATGTGGCGGGCCTTTTTGACAGACCTAACACCGTGCCGCCAGTGCCCGCGCTGGTGCCCGTCGCGGACTGGTCGCGCGTGCGGCTTGTGCTGGACGACAACCCACAACTGCTGATGGATGGAGAGTTCCTCGCCAGCGTGCGCCAGCTCGATATGCGCCGCGGCATACTCCTCGCGGACCTGAGCTATAGGGCGCATGGTGGCATCACCATAAGCGGCGGCGAACTGCGCCTCGTGTCGCTGGCGGACCGCGTGGCGGCATTGCAGCTCCTGCGGTTTTCGTTCGACCGCGACGGAATCGACGTGATGCTGGAGGCGAACTTCGCCATGGCCGGTATGGGCATGGAGCCGTTACAGCTGGACCGCATATCTGTGCCTGGCGCACGGAGGGCTCCGGCAAAGCTGTCGCGATGGCGGGCAGCGTCACGTTGCGAGCCGATGGCCGTCCGCTCGTCCCGGAGCGGTCGTTCTCGCTGCGCTGGATCTGGCGCTGGCGTTCCGCTTGGCTGGCGCGGGGTGCTGGCAGCACACGAGACCGCATGGCAGCAGCGTTGGGACGCGAGCGACATCATCATCGAGGGTGACGATGAGGTGCAGGAGGCGGCCCGCTTCGCCGTTTACCATCTTACGAGCGCCGCGAACCCGGAGGACGAACGCGTCTCGGTTGGCGCGCGCGGCCTCACCGGAGATGCGTATTTCGGCCATGTGTTCTGGGATACCGAGGTCTATCTGCTGCCCTTCTATGTCACGATCTGGCCGGAGGCGGCGCGATGGGTTACAAAGGCGCGCTCTACGCCTGGGAATCGGCCCACACCGGCGAGGAGACCACGCCCGAGCGCGTGGTGGGTCCCGCCGGAGAGACAATCGACATCCTGACCGGCAGGATGGAGCATCACATTACCGCCGACGTCGCTTATGCGGTCTGGCAATACTGGCGTGCGACGGGCGACGAGGCGTTTTTCATTGATGCCGGCGCGGAGATCCTGCTGGAGACCGCTCGTTTCTGGGCGTCGCGGGCGGTGGCGGGAGCGGATGGCAAGCGCCATATCCGGCACGTGATCGGGCCTGACGAGTACCACGAGGACGAGGACGTGGACGACAACGCATTTACCAACGTAATGGCGCGCTGGAACATTGCGCGAGGGCTCGAGGCTATCGAAGTGATGCGCGCCCGCTGGCCCGACGGTGCCGCAGCGTTCTGCGAACGGCTCGTGCTAGGTGAGCCTGAACTTGCCAACTGGCGCGACGCGGTTGCACGCATCGTTACCGGTCTCGATCCGGCTACCGGGCTCTATGAGCAATTTGCCGGCTATCACAAGCTGGAGCCGCTCGATCTGTCGCTGTACGCCGACCGCAAGATGCCGATCGACGTGGTGATCGGCCGCGAGCGGACGCAGCGGTCGCAGGTGGTCAAACAGGCCGATGTGGTGGCGCTGCTCGCTCTCCTGCCGGACGAGTTCCCGGGCGCGGCTGCGAAAGCCAATTTCCGCTATTACGAGCCACGCTGTGCCCATGGCAGTTCGTTGAGCGCGGGTATCCACGCGCTGGTCGCGGCACGGCTCGGCGAAACCGAAAACGCCCTTCGTTTTCTGCGCCAGGCCGCGGCCGCCGACCTGGAACTGGACCCGAACAGTGCCGGCGGCATACGGATCGCCGGACTAAGGGGTCTCTGGCAGGCGATAGTACTCGGCTTCGCTGGCCTCGGCCCTGAAAGGCGACACGCTTGCGATCGATCCGAAGCTGCCGCCCCAGTGGCGCACCCTGTCTTTCTCGGTGCGCTGGAGGCGCCGTTCCGTGGTATTTCGGATCAGTGCCAATACTGTGGAGGCGACGCTGGTGGAGGGGGAGGCGATGGAGATCCGGATCGGAGCCGCCAAGAACATATTGACGGCAGGCGCGACGCTGCAACAGCCGGTATCGGCTGCCACCCCCGCCGGCTCTGGGTGCTGAGCATAAGTTCGATGGCGTTTACACTGGAAAGGGACGAGGGAGGTGCCGCTGTGCGTATTCGTGGTCGCGTAATTGGAGACGTAACAGAGGTTGATGTGTGTAATTCTCCTTGCATGCAGTATACCCTCACGAAGTTCACAACAACCGTAAAGAAATGGGCAACTGTCCTTGCCGTGGTAGGGATGGCGGGAGCCACGAATATATCGGCTGGTCAAGCCGATCAAGCGGACGCCAAGAGGCTGCTTAAGGCCATGTCTGACTATCTCGCCGCGCAAAAGGCAATATCGTTCGATTATGATGTGGACCTCGAACTCGTCAGCACGCAACAGCAAAAAATAGCATTGGCGAGTTCCGGCGCATTAACGCTCAATCGACCCGATAAGCTTCACCTGACGCGCACAGGCGGATTTGCCAATCTGGAGATGACCTTTGACGGGAAAACGCTGACGCTGTTGGGCAAGAACACCAATTTGTATACGCAAGTCGAGGCGCCCGGCACGATCGATCAACTAGTCGACGTATTGCGGGACAAGTACCACAGGCCGGTTCCAGCCGCCGATCTGCTGATGTCGGATCCATATAAAGAGCTGATGCCGGAGGTCAACGACGTGAAGGACCTGGGAAGCGGGGTGATCCATGGCATCGAATGCGACCACCTTGCCTTTAGGACGAAGGAGGTCGATTGGCAGATCTGGATCGCGCAGGGAGCCCGCCCCTATCCGTGCCGCTATGTCATCACGAGCAAGAAGGTTACAGGGTGGCCGCAATACACCCTCGATATTTGGGCATGGAAAACGGGCGCTGAAGTCGCTTCCGATGCTTTCAAACTCGAGATTCCCGCTGGCGCTAAGCAATTGACGCCAGACCAAGTCCCCGAGATCAATGATATTCCCGCTCTTTTCACGCCTAAAGGAGCAAAGTGATCATGCTAAAGCGCATCAGTGTTGGTCTATTGGCAATAATTATCTATGGTATTTGTTTGGAACTCGGCGAGCGATTCGAGATTCCAGGCGTGCACAGCTTCGTTTCCACCGCAGAAGCTATCATCGGCCGTCCCCTAACGCCGATGAGTTATGCCGGCGTTGCGCGGAGGACCGCACGACGGTGTGCAGTGGGCATGTACTACTGCTAGGCCCAGGCGACCGCTGGGGTGAGGCCGGGCTCAACCTGGTCATTTACGCTTCGCGGCCAGTGGGCAAGCGCAGCCGCAACCTGCCGCCGATCCCTTGTCCGAAATACCTTGCAAAGATGGGCGTCCGCAACGTTGTAAATCACCCAAAAGGGGAGGCAAGCCAAGCGGCGCTTTCTTCACATTTCGTCACCGGGACCGCGGTAATTTCTTGGAGGGACCAGCCCGATGATCCATCATGAACGCCTCAGGCCGCCGTCCCGCGACTACCCGGCCGACGAGTGGAACGTTATTGAAAAGGCGTTCCATCCCGAATTCCTGGCTCAGTCAGAAACGATGGCGGCGCTCGGCAACGGATACCTGGGCATGCGCGGGTGTCCCGAGGAAGGCGGCCCCAACGCCGAAAACTCCACTCTGATCAACGGGTTTTATGAGATCAGCCCGATCGTGTACCCGGAAGACGCTTATGGGTTTGCAAAGACTGACCAGACCATCTTCGGCGTGACCGACAGCAAGATCATCAAGCTTTTTGTCGACGACGAGCCCTTTTGGCTGCCCAATGCAAACCTGGTAAGTTACGACCGGCGGCTCAACATGAAGTCCGGGACGCTCGACCGCGAGATCCTCTGGGAGACGCCTGCCGGTAAACAAGTGTTGATCACATCCCGGCGTCTGGTGTCCTTGGTCAATAGGCATGTGGCGGCCATCTCCTACCGTGTGACGCTGCTTAACGCGGCGGCCTCTGTTGTGATCTCTTCGGAGATGGCAACGCATGAACCGGGCGCCTACACCAACGGGAACGATCCGCGACGGGCGAGAGCCTTTGCAGGGCGGGTTCTCCATCATCGAACCAGCTATGCCAGAGACCGCCGGATCGTGCTGTGCCATGCGACCGAAAGGAGCCGCTTGACCCTGACCTGCGCCACTGACAATGCGCTAGAGACCTCGTGCCCACACGACTACAAGGTTGCATACACTGAGGACTCCGGCCAGGTCGCCTTCACAATCGACGCCCGGCCCGACTGTCCGATCCATCTCACCAAATTCATGGTCTATCACACATCGCAGACGGCTTCGGCTGAAGAACTGTGCGGCCGTGCCGAGTGGACCGTGGACCGTATAATGGCCCAGGGGTTCCAGCAGCTGCTCAGGTCGCAAGAGCAGTATATGGACGATTTCTGGCGCCGCAGCGATGTCCGGGTCAAAGATGTCAGACAGGACCGCACGAAGCGCAGCACCGTGGAGATCCAGCAAGCGATCCGCTTCAACCTTTTTCATATCCTGCAGGCCTCAGCGCGTGCGGAAGACACGGGTCTGCCGGCGAAGGGCCTCACCGGCCAGGCGTATGAGGGCCATTATTTTTGGGACACCGAGATCTACGTTTTGCCTTTTCTGACGTATACCTCCCCTCGGATTGCTAAGAACCTGCTGACCTTCCGCTACAAAATGCTGCCGCAGGCACGGGCGCGCGCCAGGGAATTGGGGCATCGCGGCGCCATGTTCCCGTGGCGCACGATCAGCGGGGAAGAAGCATCGGCTTACTACGCCGCCGGGACCGCGCAGTACCACATCAACGCAGACATCATGTATGCGCTGCGCAAATATGTGCAGGTGACGGGCGATGAGGTCTTCCTTCGGGACTGCGGTGCCGAGATGCTCGTCGAAACGGCACGCCTGTGGCTCGACCTGGGCTTCTACTCGGACGCAAAAGGCGGGAAATTCTGCATCAACTCCGTCACCGGGCCCGATGAATACAATACGGTCGTAAACAACAACGCATATACCAACTTAATGGCCCGGGAAAATCTGCGCTACGCGGCCCAGGCCATAGAATCTTTGCGGGCGACAAGTCCGGATGCGTATAGCGTGCTTGTGCACAAAACGGCGCTCGAGCCCTCTGAGGTGGAATCATGGATACGCGCGGCGGAAAGCATGTATGTGCCGTATGATGAGAAGCTCAAGATAATCCCGCAGGATGACAGCTTCCTGGACCGAGAGCCCTGGGATTTTCGGAACACGCCGCGCGAGCATTACCCGCTGCTGCTTTTTTACCACCCGCTCAACATCTATCGGAAGCAAGTGATCAAACAGGCGGACGTGGTATTGGCCATGTTCCTGCTGGGCAATGCGTTTTCCCCGGAGGCGAAGAAACGTAACTTTGAATTTTATGACCCCTTGACCACGGGCGATTCATCGCTGTCGTCCTGCGTCGAGGCGATCATCGCTGCGCAGGTCGGCGATACTGAGAAAGCTATTTCCTACGGGATGGCGGCGCTGCTGATGGACCTCGCCGATGTGGGCGGCAATGTGAAGGACGGCTGCCATATCGCCTCGATGGGCGGCACTTGGATGATGCTTGCCTACGGGCTTGGCGGC
>VAZG01000383.1 GCA_005885285.1 Alphaproteobacteria bacterium
ACGGCCCGCAAGTCCTGATGCGGTTGCAGAACGGGCTTGCGATATCAGGTGTGTCGTATCTCGAAGCGATGCGCTGGCGGGGCCCGGCGCTGGCAGCCCATATCGCTGCGACCGCCGATGTCGATGCGGTGATCGCGCCGGTGGCGCCGGTGGCGGCACCGACCATTGCCGAAAGCGATTTCGGCAACAGCCCGGACGCGGAAAGCGTGATCCAGCGCCTGACGCGCTTCACGCGCCCGATCAACTATCTCGGCGTGCCGTCGCTGGCTGTCCCCGCAGGCTTCACCGCCAAGGGCCTTCCCGTCGCCATGCAGTTGATCGGCCGCTCCTTTGATGAAGCAACCCTGCTTCAGATCGGCGCGGCATTCCAGCGCGCAACCGATTTCCACGACAAAATCCCGAACCCGGCATGAGCCCGCTGGTCGAGATACGCGGTCTCAATATTCGCTTCACCGGCGAGCGCACCGTCTATGCCGTGAACGATCTCTCGCTGTCGCTGGGCGATGGCGAGGTGCTCGGCCTGCTCGGCGAATCCGGCTCGGGCAAGAGCGTGACCTTGCGCGCGCTGATGCGGCTGTTGCCGAAAAAGCGGACGCAAATCGCGGGCCATGTGCGGGTGATGGGACGCGACGTGCTGGCGCTCGACGACGCGGAATTGTCTGCCTTCCGCGGCCAGACCGTCTCGATGATCTTTCAGGAGCCGGCGCTGGCGCTCGATCCCGTCTACACCATCGGCCGGCAGATCGCGGAAAGCGTGATGCGCCACGAAGGCAAAAGCCAGACCGAGGCAACGGCGCGGGCGCTGGAAATGCTGGAAGTGGTGCGGATTCCTTCCGCCAGACGCAGGCTCGACGCCTATCCGCATGAAATGTCCGGCGGCATGCGGCAGCGGGCGATGATCGCGCTGGCGCTCGCCTGCAAGCCGAAAATCCTGCTCGCGGACGAGCCGACCACCGCGCTCGACGCCACCGTGCAAATCCAGATCCTGCTGCTGCTGCGTGAATTGCAGCGCGAATTCGGCATGTCCGTTATCTTCGTCACCCACGATATCGGGGTCGCGATCGAAATCTGCGACCGCGTCGCGGTGATGTATGCCGGCCAGATCGTGGAGCAGGGCCGGCTGCGCCAGATCGTGCGCTCGCCGATCCATCCCTATGCGAAAGGCTTGCTCGCCTCCACCGTCCACGGCGCCAAACGCGGCCAGCGGCTGGAGACGATACCGGGCACGCCGCCCTCGCTCGACAGGGCGCCGCACAATTGCTCGTTCGCGCCGCGCTGCGGCTTTGCGCAGGCGCGCTGCGTCGAAGCAATGCCGCCCCAGGTCGAAGTCGGCGCGGGCCGGATCGCAAGATGTATCCTGGCTGAAAGCGTTCCGGCTGTTGCTGCGACGTAACATGCGGCTTAGCCGCGCTTGAAATTCCACAGATTGGAGTCGTCTTGCCTGGTGATTGCGGCTAGGTTTCGCAACGGCGCGTGAAACGTGCGGAAGCAAAACCGGGGGGACCTGTCATGCGGATATCCAACGAAGGCATCATCGTCATCCTGTTTGTCGGCCTGGTCGCCGGCTGGCTGGCCGGCAAGATCGTGCGCGGCACCGGCTTCGGCATCATTGGCGATATCCTCGTCGGCATCGCCGGCGCCTTGGTCGCGAGCTTCCTGTTTCCCAAGCTTGGCATCGTCATCGGCAGCGGCCTGGTATCGGAGATCATCTATTCGGCGATCGGCGCCATCATATTGTTGCTGGTCGTGCGGCTGATCCGGACCGGCGGCCGTTTCTGACGCCCTGCCCGCAGGGCCATCTTTCACGCGATGGGCCCCTTTTCGCACACCCGTAATCCTACTGGCGGCGTGCTATGCTAGGGTCTCGGGGGCGGGTCGAAACCCTCGATTGGGCCGGCTGCGGCATTTAGGTTAATGTGACTTCGCTTATAGTTTGAGCCAAAAACTGCAGTATATTCAGCCCCGTGCGCTCGAAGCCTTGGGGCTGATTCAGGGGGGTCGCGCACCCCATGAGAAGAGATCAGGATTGATGGCAGCCGTCCCCGGCGTCCGGCGTTCCGAACTCGGTGATGCGTTGCGCGCCTGCCGCACCGCCTTCATCGGCGTCGGCGTCATGAGCTGCATGATCAACGTGCTCTATCTGACCGGCTCGCTCTTCATGCTGGAGGTCTACGACCGGGTGCTCCCGAGCCGCAGCGTGCCGACCCTGGTCGGCCTGATCGTCCTCGCCGGCGGCCTCTACGTTGCGCAGGGCGTGCTCGACCTGATCCGCGGCCGGATCCTCGGGCGGGTCGGCACCTCGCTCGATGAAGCGCTCAACAAGCGGGTGTTCGACACCGTGGTGCGGCTGCCTTTGGTCACGGGCGCCCGCAACGAGGGGTTGCAGCCGTTGCGCGATCTCGACAATGTTCGTTCCTTCCTCGGCAGCATGGGACCGGGCGCCTTCTTCGACCTGCCGTGGCTGCCGTTCTATCTCGCGATCTGTTTCGCCTTCCATTGGCTGATCGGCGTCACCGCGCTGGTCGGCGCGATCATCCTGGTGACGCTGACGCTCATCACCGAATTTCTGTCGCGTCAGCCGGCGCGTGAGGCGATGGGGCTTGCGGCGCGCCGCAACGATCTTGCCGCCACCAGCCGGCGCAATGCCGAGGTGCTGGTGGCTATGGGCATGTCGGGGCGGTTGACCCGGCGCTGGAGCGAGGCCAACGAAAAATATCTGGAAGGCAACCAGCGCGCCAGCGACGTCGCGGGCGGTCTTGGCGCGGTCGCCAAGGTCCTGCGCATGACCTTGCAGTCGGCGGTGCTCGCGGTCGGCGCCTATCTCGTGATCCATCAGGAAGCAACCGCCGGCATCATCATCGCGGGCTCGATCCTGAGCGCGCGGGCGCTGGCGCCGGTCGATCTCGCGATCGCGCATTGGAAGGGTTTTGTCGCAGCGCGGCAGAGCTGGCACCGGCTCAACGGGCTTTTGGAGCAGATGCCTGCGCAGGCGACACAGACCTTGCTGCAAAACCCGGCGAGCCGGCTGTCGGTCGAGGCCGTCAGCATCTCGCCGCCCGGCGATCAAAGGGTCATCGTTCAGGACGTCAGCTTCGCGCTGACCGCCGGCAACGGATTGGGCGTGATCGGGCCGAGCGGCTCCGGCAAGTCGTCGCTGGTGCGCGCGCTGGTCGGCGTGTGGCAGCCGTTCCGCGGCAAGGTCCGGCTTGACGGCGCTGCGCTGGATCAATGGTCGTCGGACGTGCTCGGCCGCCACGTCGGCTATCTGCCGCAGGATGTCGAGTTGTTCGCCGGCACCGTTGCGCAGAATATCTGCCGGTTTGATTCCGACGCGACTTCCGACAGCATCATCACGGCGGCGAAAGAGGCCGGCGTGCACGAGATGATCATCAAGATGCGCGAGGGCTATAACACCCAGATCGGCGAGCAGGGCGCGGCACTCTCGGCCGGTCAGGCCCAGCGCGTGGCGCTGGCGCGGGCGCTGTACGGCGATCCGTTCCTGATCGTGCTGGACGAGCCGAACTCCAATCTGGATACCGAGGGCGACGAGGCGTTGTCGCGGGCCATCCGTGGCGCGCGCGAGCGCGGCGCCATTGTCGTCGTGGTCGCGCACCGCCCGATCGGCATCGAGGCGGTCGACCAGATCCTGATGCTCCGGGACGGTCGCATGCAGGCCTTCGGTCCCAAGGAGCAGGTGCTTGCGCAGGTGCTGCAGCAACGCGTCGCGCCGCCTTCGCCGATCAAGATTGTCTCCGAAGGCGGAGTTACCAAATCATGATCAACTTCGCCGGCGAACAACAGGGCGCGAGTCGGTCGATCAGGCTGCATCTGATCATCGGCCTCGCGGTGGTCGTGATCCTCGCCGGCGGGCTCGGCGGCTGGGCGTCGACCGCGGAGATCTCGGGCGCGTTGATTGCGCCGGGTCAGATCGTGGTCGAGTCCAACGTGAAGAAGGTGCAACACCCGACCGGCGGCGTCGTCGGCGAAGTGCTGGCGCGCGACGGCGATATCGTCAAGTCCGGCGACATCCTGGTGCGGCTCGACGACACCGTCACCAAGGCGAGCCTTGCCATCGTCACCAAGAATCTCGATGCGCAGTGGGCGCGCGCGGCGCGGCTGGAGGCCGAACAGCGCGGGCTGGACAAGATCACCTTTCCACCGCAACTGACGAGCCGCATCAGCGAGCCTGACGTCAAAAGTCTGATCTTGAGCGAGACCAAACTGTTCGAGGTCCGCGTCAACGGCCGGACCGGGCAAAAGGCGCAGTTGCGCGAGCGGATCACGCAGCTCAACGAGGAGATCGCAGGGCTCGCCGCGCAGGAAAAAGCCAAGGATCAGGAAATCGCGCTGGTGGAGAAGGAACTGGCCGGCGTCCGCGATCTCTACGACAAGCATCTGGTGCAGATTTCGCGCCTGACCACGCTGGAGCGCGATGCCGCCCGGCTCAACGGCGAGCGGGCGCAATACATTGCCTCGCGCGCGCAGGCCAAGGGCAAGATCACCGAGACGGAATTGCAGATTATCCAGGTCGACAAGGACATGGTCAGCGAGGTTTCCAAGGACTTGCGCGAGACCAACGACAAGATCGGCGAATTCGTCGAGCGCAAGGTCACCGCCGAGGACCAGCTGCGGCGGATCGACATCCGCGCCCCGCAGGACGGCATGGTGCTGCAATCCACGGTTCATACCGTGGGCGGGGTGATCACGGCCGGCGATGCCGTCATGATGATCGTGCCGCAGGCCGACGACCTCCAGGTCGAGGCCAAGGTCAACCCGCAGGACATCGACAAATTGCAGATCGGCCAGAAGACCCTGCTGCGGTTGTCGGCGTTCAACCAGCGCACCACGCCGGAACTGAACGGCGTCGTCAGCCGCGTCTCGCCCGACGTCACCACCGACCAGCGCACCGGGCAGAGCTATTACACCATCCGTGTGACGATGCCGCCGCAAGAGGTCGCCCGCCTCGGCGAGGCCAAGCTGATCCCGGGCATGCCGGTGGAAGCTTTCGTGCAGACCGGCGACCGCACCCTGATCTCCTACCTGATGAAGCCCTTGAGCGATCAGCTGATGCGGGCGTTCCGGGAGAAGTGAATCTTCGCCGACGTCGTCCTCGCGAAAGCCGGTCTGCTCCCTCTCCCGCTTGCGGGGGAGGGTCAGGGTGGGGGTGTAGCCGCAGCGAATGCTGGAATTCGCGGAAAGATTCCCCCACCCGCCGCGCTCTACGAGCGCGTCGGCCTCCCCCGCAAGCGGGAGAGGTAAGAAAGTCAGCACGCGTAGCTCGCATGAATCGGGCGGGGCGGCGCTTCACACCGATCCTCGGGCTCCATCCGGCTACGCCACTGCGCGCGGAACGGGTCAGCCCGGTCCTGCGCCTTGGGTGGCGGTATACACGGCGTAGAGCGACTGGCTCGCGGCCATGAACAGGCGGTTGCGCTTGGGGCCGCCGAAGCAGATGTTGCCGCATACCTCGGGCAGCCGGATCCGGCCGATCAGCTTGCCGTCCGGCGTCCACACCGTCACTCCGCTATAGCCGACGTGGCGGCCGGCATTGCTCGAGGCCCAGACATTGCCGTTGACATCGCAGCGCACGCCATCCGGTCCGCACTTCACGCCGT
>VAZG01000418.1 GCA_005885285.1 Alphaproteobacteria bacterium
TTCGAGATGCGCGAGCGAGCCGTTTTCCGAGATCGCGCTGATGCCGGCAACTGCTGCCAGCATCTCTTCGGCGACGCAGCCGATGATATCCTCGATCTCGCGGCGGCTGTCCGCCGCAAACAAACTAGAAAAACTCTGGTCCTTGAGGTCGCGGCCGAGCAGCGCGCAAACGCGCGTTCCGGCGACGCGGAAGGGATAGCCGGCGTCGCTATCGTAAGACAGCACGAAGATGTCGCCGAGCAGCTCGCGCACGGCGCCTGGCTCGATATCGCTGCGCTCGGGGGCGCGCGTATCGCCGCGCTTGTCGTCCCAATACGCAAAGAATTCCCGGTTCGACGGATGTTTCATACGCTAAACTC
>VAZG01000419.1 GCA_005885285.1 Alphaproteobacteria bacterium
CTGATAGTCTCTCGCACGCTCTATGGCTCGCCGGTTTCGCTCCAGGTTGCCGGCGAGAGGATTACACAGGCGGCGTCAAACAGAGTTTGGTCGTCGCGCGAGGAAAGGGTGGGAATTGCCCATCTGTCTGGCGCGGAAAGACCGGCACGGAAAAGGAGGGCTTCTCAGAGCCCTCCTTTTTTCTTTGGATCTCCAGCGCCTGTTCTTTGCCGTTGTGCACTTGCACAATCCGCTCAAAGCCGCCTATCTGGGTCCATCGCGCCCCGCATCAGCCGCTGCTCATGGAATCTGCCACAGAAACGCCGCCGGAACTGCCGCCACAAGTCCCGCCGGAGGCTCCACGCGAACCGATCCTGACGCTGCCTTCCGCGCTGACGGCCTATGTCGTCTTGATCGCGGTCATTCACCTGCGCGTGCTGCTGCCCCCGGAACTGGAGAACTGGACCATAGATGTCTTCGGGTTCATTCCGAAGCGTTATGACCAGACGCTGCTGGATTACACGTTTCCCGGTGGCGCCGGCGCCAAGGTCTGGACCTTCGTCACCTATTCGCTGCTGCACGCCAATCTCAGCCATATTGGTTTCAACGTGTTGTGGCTGTTGCCGTTTGGCAGCGCGCTGGCGCGCCGCTTCGGTGCGATCCGGTTTTTCATCTTCATGGCGGTAACGGCTGCAGCCGGCGCGCTCGCCCATCTCGTCACCCATGAACATGCGGTGGCGCCAATGATCGGCGCCTCGGCCTCGGTGTCCGGCACGATGGCGGCCGCGATGCGCTTCGCCTTCGTCAAGGGCAGTTTCCTGTCGTTCAGCCGCGGCGATGCCGATTTGGCCGCCAAGGTGCCGGCATTGTCGCTGTCGCGCGCTTTGCGCAACGGCCGCGTGCTGGCTTTTCTCGCGATCTGGTTCGCCGTCAACCTCATCTTCGGGATCGGATCGATCGCAATCGGCATGGACGGCGCCAGCGTCGCCTGGCAGGCGCATATCGGCGGGTTTTTCGCAGGCCTCGTGCTGTTTTCGCTGTTCGATCCGGTGCCGCGCGCTCCCGCCGATGCTGCAGATGCGTCGTCTCCCGGTACTCCGGATCGTGCCTGATCCGACGCTTGCGGCGCAGCCTGATTTCCTCCATCATCCCGCGTCACACTATGACGTAGCAAAGCTGGCCGGCGCGCACCACAGCGGTGCCCGCCAAGAGCGGCTGAAACGAGCGCCTGAAACGAAACCGGCGCCAAGCTGTTGATTAAGACTCGTCAAGAAGTCGAACCCTACTCAAGGGGGCACGAACCGATTCAGGGAGGCGACCATGACGGTACGTTCAATTCTCGATTCCAAAGGCCACCAGGTCCTGAGCGTCGAGCCGGACGCCAAGCTCGCGGCGGCGGTCAAGATTCTCGGCGAAAGAAAGATCGGCGCGGTGTTGGTGATGAGCGAGGGCCGCATCGAAGGCATCCTGTCCGAGCGCGATATCGTACGCGCGTTGAGCGAGCGTGGCGCCGGCGTACTCGACGAATCCGTCAGCGCGGTGATGACCCGCAAAGTCGTCAGTTGCAGGGAGTCCGACACCGTCGCCGGCATTATGGAAATGATGACGTTGGGCAAGTTCAGGCACTTGCCTGTGGTCGAGGAGGGCAGGGTAGTCGGCCTGATCTCGATCGGCGATATCGTCAAGCGCCGGGTCCAGGAATACGAGACCGAGCAGGAAGCGCTGCGGGATTATATCAAGACCGCCTGATCTACTCTTTGATCGCCTTCGCGGTCGGCGCGGCTGTGTCGCCCGAAGGCGGCACCAGAATCCCGATCGCCTCCTGAATCGACTCGATGGCGCGCTCGGCCGCGCGCGCGCCATATGCAATCAGGTCATCGGCGCGGTGGAAATCGAACCAGCCGATCTGGCCGACTCGGGGCGAGATCAAAAGGTCGGGCGGATCGCCGGCCAGCCGCGCGCGCGTGATGCGGTCCTGCATGATGTTGAAGGCGTCCACCATGATGGTGGAGATGCCGGGCCGGTTGGCGGTACCGAAAAACTCCCGCTTCATCGTGCGCTCGGCGGAGAAGAATCGGCCAAAGCCGCGCTTCGGCGGGGCGGGGTCAAGCACCTCCGGCGTCTCCGCTATCGTCACCGCGGGCGCCGGGCCATGGGAATAGATCGTCGTGGAGTGGGCGAACACATCGCTCGACAGGTTAGCGGCGATCACGATTTCCGCGCCAAAGGCGCGCGCGGCCGACACCGGCACCGGGTTCACCAACGCGCCGTCGACCAGCCAGCGATCGCCCACCAGTACGGGTGCGAATATGCCGGGCAGGGCGTAGGAGGCGCGCATCGCATCGACGATGCGGCCGTGGGTCAGCCATATCTCGTGACCGGTACGCACCTCGGTTGCGACCGTGGCAAATTTCACTGGTAGCTCTTCAATCAGGCTCGGGCCCATGGCGGCCTCGAGCTCGGCAGCAAGCTTGGTACCGCCGATCAGGCCTGATCCGTTGAGCCGGATGTCGAGATAGCTGATGACACTTCGCGGCTGCAGGCTGCGCGCCCAATCCTCCAGCCGGTCGAGCTGTCCGGCGGCATAGGCCCCGCCAACCACCGCGCCAATCGAGGTGCCAACCACGACGTTGGGCAGGATGCCATGAGCGACCAGCGTCCGCACGATGCCGATATGGGCAAAGCCGCGCGCGGCACCGCCGCCCAGCGCAAGCCCGATCACCGGCCGCCGGATGCTGCCCAGTCCCACCTTCTCATCGCTATCGGGTCCGTTACGGCCGCGTCCGATCAAGATATCCAGCACCGAAAATCTCCTGAAGGCGTCTTCTCAGGGCACGAGCCCAAGAAAATCCTCCTCACCAACAGCTTACGCGCATCTTCGTAAGCGCAAGATTACGCACCCCGGCCTTGTCCGCCACAACGTCCAACAAGCATGGTTTATGCCGTTCTTCCGGAGGCGATAGGCAGGGATTGTGACGAGGTCGCGACCCTCGTTGACTAATCGTTGGTATCCATGAGGGTTCCTACGCCCCCGGTATCGGACGGGACCGGACGGCTTGAATTTGCCGCGTTTCCGGTGAAAAGCATGACCATGACATCAGGGGGTGGCGGTATCTTTGGATTCCGGCGCAGCGTTGGGCTGTGGCTGGCGCGCGCGGTCGTGCCGATTGCCATCCAAATTGCGCCCGCAAGCGCCCAGATGTTCAGCGACCACCCGCCGCCAGTGCCGCCCGCGGCGGTCCCGGACGTGCCGTCGGGGCCGGCGCTCAATCTGGCGCCTCCTTCCGGTCCCGCTGCCGGTCCGCCCCTGACTGCACCATTGGCGCAGCCGTCGCCTTCGATCGCTACGGTGCCGCCGACAGCCGTGGCCCCTCCGGGAGCCGCGTCGCCCGGTCAGGCCGTGCTGTCGCTGACGGCGCGCTACGGCAAGGATCTGGCGGTGATCAACAGCGGGCTGGTGTGGCGGATTTTTCCGGACCGTCCGGATGAGACAGGTACCTTCAAGTTGATCCGCGAGGAGCGCGGCGCGACGCCCAACATCGTGCTGCCGCCGGGCAACTATGTGGTCCATGTCGCGTTTGGTCTCGTGAGCGCGGTGCGCGCGGTGAGCCTCAAGGCCGAGACCGACCGCGAATCCTTTGTGCTTCCGGCCGGCGGCTTGCGCATCGAAGGCCGCGTCGGCACCTCGAAGATTCCGCAAAACCAGATTTCGTTCGCGATCTACAAGGGCAGCCAATTCGAGACCGCCGAGCGCGCCTCGTTGGTGCCGAACGTCGCCGCCGGCGACGTTGTCCTGCTGCCGGAAGGGACCTACTACATCATTTCCAACTATGGCGACGCCAACTCCGTGGTGCGTTCGGATATTCGCGTGCAAGCCGGCAAATTGACCGACGTGATCGTCACCCACCGCGCCGCGGTCATCACGCTAAAGCTTGTCAGCGACAAGGGCGGCGAAGCGCTGGCCAATACCGCCTGGTCGGTGATCACGCCGGGCGGCGACGTCATCAAGGAATCGATCGGCGCCTTCCCCCGCGTCGTGCTGTCGGAAGGCGAATACCGGGCGATTGCCAAGAACGAGGGCAAGGTGTTCGAGCGTCCCTTCAACGTCGTCAACGGCGTCGACGGCGAGGTCGAGGTGATCGCGCGCTGATTCCCTGCCGCTGCTGTCACGGTCTCCAGCGCTGCACGTTACTTCTTGGTTGGGTCGTCCGCCGGATCGACACAAGTAATGGCGAACGGTCCTTGTCCGCGAATCTGGAGCACGGGAGCCGTTGGTTGCCCACCATGGTGGTCCATCTTGGCGGGTGCTTCGCCATAGCCGCCGTCCGGGGCCCTTGCAGTCCGGCTCGCCGTGGCATATGTCTTAAGCATATGTCTAAGGTGGAGCTACAAATGTCTGAGCAGCGGCACGTGAGATTATTCCGTAACGGCCGCAATCAGGCGGTCCGCATTCCCGTCGAGTTCGAACTGCCGGGAAGTGAGGCGATTATGCATCGTGACGGCGATCGCCTGGTCATCGAGCCGGTGCGCAAGCGCGGACTCATTGCGCTCCTCAAGACGATGAAGCCGCTGCAAGAGGAATTTCCCGAGATCGTCGACGCCGCTCCGGCCCCTGAGAAGGTGCTTTGACCCTCTACATGCTCGACACTAATATCATCTCCGACCTGCTCCGAAATCCGAAAGGAAGAGCCGCAAAACGGATTGCGCGGATCGGCGAGGACAACATCTGCACGAGCATCATCGTGGCGGCAGAGCTGCGGTATGGTTGCGCGAAAAGCGGCTCAAGCCGATTGCTTGAAGCCGTCGAAGACCTGCTCGGCGAGATCCACATCTTGCCGTTCGATGTTCCCGCCGACGCGGAATACGGCGGGATCCGCGCCAAACTCGAGGCCACCGGCACGCCGATCGGTAGCAACGACTTGCTCATTGCCAGCCACGCCTACGCGATCGGCGCCACTATCGTGACGGCCAACGCCAGCGAATTCAAACGCATCCGTGGACTGAAGGTCGAGAATTGGCTCGCCTGAGTTTTCGTTGAGACCGATCGCTTCCCGGCTAGAACCGCGTCACGATATCCGATAGCGACGGACGGGGCCGGTCCTCGTTCGGCTTCGTCACCGTGCCGATGTGGATGAAGCCAGCGAGCTTTTCGTCCACCTTCAACCCCAGTCCGTCGAGCACGTCGCGGTCAAAGGCGAACCAGCCGGTCAGCCAGCACGCACCGTAGCCGAGCGCGGTCGCGGCGGTGACGATGTTCATCGCGCTGGCGCCCGCCGATAGCTCTTGCTCCCACGGCGGCACTTTCGGATGCGGCTTGGTGAAGCTGACAACGCCGATCACCAGTGGCGCATCGGTGAGCCGGCGCTTCTCGACTTCGATGTCCGTAGGCTGGGCGTTCGGATTCTTCCGCGCAAACACCTTTGCGATCACCTCGCCGGCGCGGACACGCGCGTCTCCCTCGAATACGATGAAGCGCCATGGCGCGAGCTTGCCGTGATCGGGCACCCGCGTGCCGATGGTCAGGATAGTCTCGAGTTCGGCCGGCGAGGGGCCGGGGCCGGTCATCTCGCGCGGCTTCACCGAGCGGCGGGTCTTCAGGAGTTCGAGGGCGTCGGGCATCGGGATTCCGTGTGTTGTCACAGGGCTGCAGCAGATATCTGTATCTGGCGCGCGATGGCAAGCCGAAGCAACTTATCAGGCCTCTAGACTGCATTCCCGATGAGAACCATGCGCAAGATCGCGGCAAGCCGAACCGGTCATTGATCTCGGTCAAAGAAGCCAGGACAAATACCCGTATTGTCTGTTAGAGTCCCCTTTTTCGGAGGCAAGCCATGCCGGCGTCGAAAAAGATCGGTCAGAAGGCAATCGAGGGTCATCCGGTCGACCGAAAGCCAGTTAGCTCAATCAAATTACCATCGGCTCTTACCGCCAGCATCGATGCGTGGGCCAGCACGCATGCCTTCAATCGTTCGCAGGCCAGCCGCCGGCTGGTCGAGCTCGGCCTGAAATGGGAAGCGGCAGGCGGCCGCAGGCAGGTTTTGAGCGGCGGCGCAGTTGCCGTCGAAGAAATGGTGGCAAGACAGCTCGATCAAATCATCGATCCGGCGACGCCGAAGGTAGAACGCGCGCGGCGCATTCACAGGCTCACGGAAGGGCCGCCTGAATTCGTCGACGTGCGGATCGATCTGCCGAAACGAGAACACTGAAGATCAAGCCGTTCCCGCGGCGTCACGTTTCCAGCTTTGCCCGCTTCACATCCGGCGGCGTTGCCTCATCAATCAGCGCGGCGATCGCTTCGTCCGTCGGCAGCACCTTCTGGCCGTCACTGCCGAGCCGGCGGACGGAGACCGAATGCGTCTCGGCTTCTTTCTTGCCGACGACGAGCAACGCCGGGATTTTCGCCAGCGAATGCTCGCGTACCTTGTAGTTGATCTTCTCGTTGCGCAGGTCGATTTCGACGCGCAGGCCGGCACGGCGCGCGGTGGCGGCAACCACCTTGGCGTATTCGTCGCCTTCTGAGGTGATGGTGGTGACGACGGCCTGCACCGGCGCCAGCCAGAGCGGAAAATTGCCGGCGAAATGTTCGATCAGAATGCCGATGAAGCGTTCCATCGAGCCGCAGATCGCGCGATGCACCATCACCGGCACCTTCTTCGAGCCGTCGGCATCGATGTAGAACGCACCGAACCGTTCCGGCAGATTGAAGTCGACCTGCGTGGTGCCGCATTGCCAATCGCGGCCGATGGCGTCGCGCAGTACATATTCGAATTTCGGGCCGTAGAATGCGCCTTCGCCAGGATTGATCGAGGTCTTGATGCGGTGGTTGTGGCCCTGCGCCTCGATCTGCGACAGCACGGTTGCCATCACGCGCTCAGCGTGGTCCCACATCTCGTCGGTGCCGACGCGCTTGCCCGGCCGGGTCGAGAGTTTGACCGTGAGATCGCCGGTGAAGCCAAAATCCGCGTAGGTCGACAGGATCAGATCGTTGATCTTGAGACACTCGTCGGCGAGCTGCTCCTCGGTGCAGAACACATGGGCGTCATCCTGGGTAAATCCGCGCACGCGCATCAAGCCGTGCATCGCGCCCGACGGCTCGTAGCGATGCACCACGCCGAATTCGGCGAGCCGCAACGGCAGATCGCGGTAGCTTTTCAGGCCGTGCTTGAAGATCTGCACGTGGCCGGGGCAGTTCATCGGCTTTAGCGCAAACCAGCGCTTGTCCTCGGCCTCGTCGCCGGCGGATTGCGCCGCGAACATGTTCTCGCGATACCAGTCCCAATGGCCCGAGGTTTCCCACAGCGCCTTGTCGAGGATCTGCGGCGCGTTGACCTCGCTGTATTCGCCGGCGAGCCTGCGGCGCATATAAGCGATCAGCGCCTGGAAAATGGTCCAGCCCTTGGGGTGCCAGAACACCACGCCGGGCCCTTCCTCCTGGAAGTGGAACAGGTCGAGCTCGCGGCCGAGTTTCCGGTGGTCGCGCTTCTCGGCTTCCTCGATCTGCTTTAGGTAGGCATCGAGCTCTTCCTGCTTCGCAAATGCCGTGCCGTAGATGCGCGTCAGCATCGGATTGTTGCTGTCACCGCGCCAGTAGGCGCCCGCGACCTTCATCAGCTTGAAGGCATTACCCACCTTGCCGGTCGAGGTCATATGCGGGCCGCGGCAGAGATCGAACCAGTTGCCCTGGAAATAGATCTTGATCGGCTCGTCGCCCGGAATGGCGTCGACCAATTCGACCTTGAACGCTTCGCCCTTGTCGCGGAACACCTGTTTGGTCTTCTCGCGGTCCCAGACTTCCTTCGTGAACGGTTTGTCACGCGCGACGATCTCGCGCATCTTCTTCTCGATGCCTGCGAAATCCTCCGGCGTGAAGGGTTCGTTGCGGAAGAAATCGTAATAGAAGCCATTCTCGATCACAGGGCCGATCGTCACCTGCGTGCCCGGCCACAGCGACTGCACGGCTTCGGCCAACACATGGGCGGCATCATGCCGGATCAATTCCAGCGCGCGCGCGTCGTCGCGGGCGATGAATTCGATTCTCGCGTCCTGCGTGACCGGATCGGTGAGGTCCGCAAGCTCGCCGTCGAGCGCCATCGCCACCGTGCGCTTGGCAAGCGAGGGGGAGATGCCCTTGGCGATATCGAGCCCGGTGCTGTCCTTGGAGAATTCGCGCGTCGCGCCGTCGGGAAATGTGAGGGTGATCTTTTGCTGCGGCTCGGCGGGCTTCAGATTCGTGAGGCTGTATTTGAAATCGGACATTGCGTCTCCTGATGCTCACTCCTGCGAACGGGCGCAGGTAAGCGGGAACGACCGATATAGCAGGCGATTCGGGCGTTGCAATCGGCCAACGCAGGAAAATCGGCGAGTGCATGGTCCCCAGAATTTGAACGGCGCATTCTGCTCCTCGGGCAGGCAAGTTCCGAGAGCTCGTGGCAACGGTGTCGGTTCTGCCCGTAAAGATGTCGGTTCTGACCGTGAAAAAGCTCGCGCCTCGTCCTTCCGTTCCGTGCTGGCATCACCTACATGCACCTGCATGAAAGCGCCGCCGGACCACGGCCACGTCCATCGCCGATTTGCTCCTACCGCCCTTATGCTCGGAAATTTCGCCAACGGGACGGCCGTCCTGGCGCCGGCGGGCATGTTGAGCGAACTGTCAGCGGGGCTCGACGTCACCATCCGTGACGCCGGGTTGCTGATCACCTTCGGCGCGGTCGTGTTGTGCATCGGCTCGCCGCTGACGGCATGGCTCACCAGCCGGATCGAACGCCGCACCCTGCTCACCGCGACGCTCGCGCTAATCGCGGTCACCAACCTCGCGTCGGCGTTCGCGCCTGACTACGCGAGCTTGCTGATCGTCCGCCTCATCATGCTGGCGGTCAGCGCGCTTTACACGCCACAGGCCGCAGGCACTGCCGCCCTCATCGTGCCACCGGAGAAGCGCGGCGGCACCGTCGCCTACATCTTTCTCGGATGGTCGCTCGCCGCGGCGATCGGCCTGCCGCTGGTGACGTTCATCGCCAGCCGCTACGGCTGGCGCGCGACCTACGACAGCATCGGCGTCGCCGCTTTGTTTAGTTTTTTGCTGCTGGCCTGGCGCCTGCCCGGCGGATTGGTCGGCGCGCCGGTGGACTTGAAGACATGGGTTGATGTTGGACGAAACCGGCTCATCCTTCTGCTGCTGTTGGTCACGACCTTGCAAATCGCGGGACAGTTCGCCGTGTTCACCTATATGGGGCCGTTGCTGGCACGGCTGACACACGTCGGTCCCGATGCGGTCGGGCTGGCGTTTGCGACATTTGGCGTGGCCGGCTTCCTGGGTAACGTGATCGCGACCCGTTTCGTCGATTCCTGGGGCAGCTACCGGACCTCGCTGTTGTTCATGAGTGCGCTGTTGGCCGGGTCCGCTATCTGGGCGCTCGGCGCGGGTAACTTTGCGATCATGGCCGCCGCGGTTGCGGTTTGGGGCCTTGGCTTTGCCGCGACCAATTCCATGCAGCAAGTGCGGCTGATCGGCGCCGCACCGGCGCTTGGTGCCGCCTCGGTCTCGCTGAACACTTCAGCGCTCTATATCGGTCAGGCCGTGGGTTCGGCGATCGGCGGCCTTTTCTACGCACGCGAGTTGTTTCACGGCATCGGCTTCGTCTCGATGGGTCTTGTGGCGTTGGCGCTGATGACAGTGATCCTGACCAAACCGCAAAAGCCCAGCTACTAGAGACGTAAACGGTCATACCGGTCATGCTAGCGGGCCGCATGCTGGTCTCGCGGCATGTTTTTGCGTCCGAGCGGGGAGCTTGGCAAACCAATCGAGAGGGGGATAAAAGGCCCTCCGGGGCAGCCGTTTGGATTTAAGCCGGAGCCTCGGCGTGGCTTTCTACTGAAACGAGAGTTATTGACATGAGAATAGTGCTGGCGCTCATCGCGATCCTGTACTCGGCCGCAACCTTTGCGCAGGACAAGCCGCCGCCCACGGTGGGTGGCAAGCCACTGGTCCAGGTCAAATCGCGCACTCCGTCCGAAAAACCCGGCAAGCAACAGCCGGTCGCGGTCAGGCTGCAGGCCTGCCTTGATATCGACGACCAGACCAAGGAGCGGTTGAACTGCTACGATGCCGTCGTGCCGCCGAAGCCGAATCCGAAGGCGCCCGCCGCGAAGGGCGTCATGGATTGCAAGTTCAACAAGGAGGAAGACGAGCGGCTGAACTGCTACAACGGGTTCGTGGAGAGCATGCCGAAACTGCCGAAGAGCTGAGCTTGCTGAACTAGCGGTTCGAGGAGGATTGTGCGCCGGCGGCGAGGCGCATCGACGGCGTTGACGCCATCTTGACCAGTACTTCCTTGACCGGATTTTCGGTCCAGGCGTGGGTGACGTAGTCGCGATGGGTAATGCCCTCGCCGGTTTCCACGAAGACCACGCTGCCCGGTCGCAGCGGCCCGTCCATGTCTTCCGATACCGGGATGCCTTTTTCGCGCAGCATGCTCATGAGTTCGTGGTCGTGACGCGCGGTGTAATGGGTGTAGGAAGAGACGAAGAAGCCGGACCGATGATGCTCGATCCATGATGCGAACTTGTCGAGTTCGCCGTAAACGGCGTCGAGCAGGAACACGCCGCGGACGCGGTCGCTGATGCCGCCGACTTCGAGGCTCCATGCCGTCGGCAGGAAGCCGCCGCTATAGCCGACAATGATGATCGGCATGTTTGCAAACGCCTTGGCGGCATTCGGATCGCCGTAGAGACGGGCGAGTTGACTTGCCGATTCATCCATAAAGCGCTTGAAGCCGCCGGGCTGCCAGAACTTGCCGGCGCTGGAATCGGCAGCATCGACAGCGAGCTGCGGCGCCAGCAGTACGGCGTTGACGCCGGAATCCGAAATCTGCTGCGGCACCAGTTGGCGGTCGCGGACGTCGCGCTCCAACGTTGCACCATTGCCGTGGAAGAACACGACGATGACACCGGGCCTGCGCACGTCAAAATTTTCCGGCACGTGCACCAGCACGCGATTGTCGTTGTAGGTCTCATCCTGCCAGTAGACGCGGCCGCCATAGCTGCGATGGCCGCGGCGATCGCCTTTGCTGATATTGAGGAACGGCGCGTCGGACGCGGGATTGTTGCCGTAATAGGGGAAGGCCGAGGATTTCATGCTGACGAGCGTGGTCAAGTTTTGTTTCGCCGTCGGGCGCTGATATGGAATCTGCGGGGCCAGCGAGGCGACGCGGTAGGGCGCGGGCTCGCTTTGCGCCGTGCGCGCCGGCGTAAAGTCGGAAATCTGGCGCTGAGCCAGGCTTTCATTGGCGGCGGGAAAGCGATCGCGGAACTGCGGCGCCGGGAAGCGGTCGTCGAATGAATCGCCCGACGAGAATGTATCGCCCGACGAAGCCCGCGCATTGGCGGCGAGCGTTCCGGGACTTGGCGCCCGTCCGCATTGCGCCAGCACCAACGACAGCGGCACGAACACGCTAGCGAGGGCGACCCAGCGCCAGCGATGTGATCGAGCTAGCGACGCTCCGCCGCGACCACGCGCGACAGCACCGGGTGAATTGACCCGGCCATAGTCATGCGTTTGGAATCTCGGATCCGCCCCGACCATCCACCCATTACCCCAAAACCACCCGCAAACGACCTAGCTTGCTGGTGTTTAGGCGACGTTAAGCTTCGCGCTTTCCGGAAAAACTCCCCACATCCGGAAGTGCTTAGCAGAACACGCAATCGTGTCGCGATTGTGGGACCGCCGCCACGTTTTCGCAATGCCGTACCATCACGGCCCCAAGTTAGGTATCAAAATACCAAATTGATCCTGTGACTTTAGGCCTTGTTAAGGCTGCTTGAATTGGGCTGCGTCCGCCTTCACCATCAATGCCGGGCGGGGGCCCGAGGTACGGACCGACATGGCGACATCAGAGGCGGGAAGCGCGGCGTGGCCAGGCCGGCTTCTCGGAGGCGGGTCCTCGGTTTCGGTGATCGTCGCCACCGCGATCGTCGTGGCCGACATGGTGGGGGTGGGAGTCTTCACCAGCCTCGGCTTCCAGGTCAAGGACATCCCGTCCGGCTTTTCCATTCTGTTGCTGTGGACCGTCGGCGGGCTCGTCGCGCTGTGCGGGGTGTTCTCCTACAGCGAGCTCGGCGCGATGTTTCCGCGCTCGAGCGGCGAATATAATTTCTTGAGCCGGGCCTACCATCCGGCTTTCGGCTTTCTGGCCGGCTGGGTGTCGGCGACGGTCGGTTTCGCAGCCCCCGTGGCGCTCGCCGCGATGGCGTTTGGGGAATACGCCAAATCGGTATTTCCCGATGTCCCGCCGATGCCGCTCGCGATCGGCGTGGTCTGGCTGGTATCGCTGGTGCAGCTCAGCGGTGTCCGGCACTCCAGCACCTTTCAATTGATCTCGACCATTCTCAAGGTAGCGCTGATCGTTGCCTTCCTGATTGCAGGAGTGGTCGTCGGCGCGCCGCAGCCGGTGTCGTTCGCCCCGTCAGCGTCGGACCTCTCTCGCGTGATCAGCGCGCCGTTCGCGATCGGGCTGGTGTTTGTGATGTATTCGTTTTCGGGGTGGAACGCGGCGACCTACATCATCGGCGAGATGCGCAATGCCAAGCAAAACCTGCCGCGGGCCTTGCTTACGGGAACGCTGATCGTGCTGGTCATTTATGTGGCGTTGAACGCGGTGTTCCTGCATACCGCGCCGATCGACAGATTGTCCGGGCAGCTCGACGTCGCCAGCATTAGCGGCCGTTACATCTTCGGCGATATCGGCGGCCGCATCGTCGGCGCGATGATCTGCAGCGGGCTGATCTCCTCGATCAGCGCGATGATGTGGATCGGCCCGCGCGTGATGATGACCATGGGCGAGGACATCCCGGCGTTGCGGGTCTTCTCTGTCAGATCGCCCCGCGGCGCGCCGGCTTACGCGATCCTGTTCCAGCTTGCGGTCGCCTGCCTATTGCTGTTCACCCGAAGTTTCGAGGCGGTGCTGGATTTCATCCAGTTCGCGCTATTGTTCTGCTCGTTCTTCACCGTGCTCGGCGTCATCAAGCTTCGCATGACTTCTCCGGAGCTGCCGCGGCCCTACCGCGCTTGGGGATACCCGATCACGCCGCTGGTTTTCCTCCTCGTTACCGCCTTCATGATGTACTATCTGCTCACGGAGCGGCCGTTGCAGTCGTTTTTGGGCACGTTGATCATGATTTCGGGGCTTCTGATCTACGCGGTATTCCGCAAGCGGACCGATGCCGGCGCCGTCACCACCTCGCCTGGCCGCGAATAAATATGCGTCACCTCCCAAAAATCGCGGCGCTCGCTGCAACCATCTTCCTCGCAGCCGCTTTTGCTTCCCGCGCCGCCGATACCGTGACCGCCGACGACACCGCGCGCTTCCTTGCCGGAATGGTGCCGTCCGCCGATTCGCCGCTGACGCCCTTGACCAGGGACCCGGCGTGGCAGCATCACGCCCGCTTCTTCGATGCCGCGTTCGCCCAACTCGAGCAAGGGCAACTCTCGAGGATCCGGGCCTGGGCGGAGACCAATCTGGCGGCGCCGCGGCCGACGATGTTCTACATGTTCTCAGGGCCGGATTTCCTCTACGCCGACGCGTTCTACTCCAAGGCAACGACCTATGTATTGAGCGCACTCGAGCCGCCAGGCTCGGTGCCCGATCTCACCAGATTGTCGCCCGGCGGCGTTGGTGCTGCGCTCTACAATGTCGAACGTTCGCTCAGTTCGATCCTGAGCTTCAGCTTCTTCATCACCAAGCAGATGAAGGTCGACTTGCACGCGGGGCAAATGGGCGGCACCTTGCCGATCCTCTACGTGTTCCTGGCGCGTTCGGGAAAGACCATCCGCGAAGTGGGTCCGGTTGCGCTTGACGAAAACGGCACTGCTTATTTCGGCAATGAAAATCCCGGCAGGAATGCGGCGCGGGGCGCCCGTATTGTCTTCTCAGGCTCCGACGGAGCGCGGAAGACGCTGTATTATTTCTCGACCGATCTCTCCAATTCCGGCGTCAGGGCGAGCGGCTTCCTGAAATTCTGCGCGGCGCTCGCGCCCGGCAACAGCCTGATCAAGAGCGCGTCCTACCTCTTGCACTCCGGCAATTTTACCACTGTGCGCGATTTCATCCTCGCCAACAGCTCGACCGTCATCCAGGACGATTCCGGAATTCCACTCGCCTATTACAATCCGAGGAAATGGCGGTTTTTCCCGTTCGGCCGCTACGCCGGGCCGATCGCGGAATTCCAGGGAAGGTACCAGGAGTCCTATGCGGAGCTGTTCAGACGGAGCCAGCCGATGGATTTCGGCATCGGCTATCGTTGGCGGGCCAATCAATCGAACCTGCTATTGTCGGTCAGGCTGTCAGCGGATGAACCCGTCGCCGATGCGACGTCACCGGTCGAGACGCCGCCGAAGCCGCCGCAGTCCAAAAAGCCGCGTCCGCCGGCATTGATCGCGCCGCAGCGAAGTTTTTTCTGGTTTCGCTGACGCAAGCTGGCTCAAGCGCCGTTACCACCGCACGCTCTGGCTCGGCACGACCAACGTGGTCGTGTTCGCCGGCTCAGGTCCGCGGCTGAAATAGCTGTAGGCGGTAACGATCACGACAAGCAGGGCGACGATGGCCAGCAGATCCACCTGCCGGGGATCGTGACCGTGGCGGCTGATTTTCCAGCACATTGTTGTTTCTTCCCAAAGGGAGCAACAAAATAATGCGGGGGCATCGCCACAGTTCCCCAGCGCACCGGGGATGGCAGGTCCGAAAAAAGCACTCGGCCCAAAGCGCGTCTTCGCCTGGGGCATTGGCTTTCCGTTGCGACAAACGCAAGCGTTTGCTCGGAGATCATCCGCGACTTGAACTTATCCCGCGTTGACGCCGCGCCAGCGTCCGTAACGCCAGGGCAGATACCATCGCGCGGCCGGCGGCGCTTCCAACGGCACGTTGTCGATGCCCGAAGTGCCGAACGGGTGGCAGCGCAACAGCCGCGCCAGCGTCATCCACCCGCCGGCCCACAGCCCGAACCGCTCGATGGCCTCATCGCCATAGGCCGAGCAGGTCGGCAAATGGCGGCAGTTGTAGCCGACGAGCGGCGACAGCGTGTGCCGGTAGATCCAGATCAGCGCGCGGCCAGCGTTGCGTGGAAGCCGCTGCATTGATTCGGCGCATTCACGCGCATGCGAATGAGAGTGTGAACACTTCATGGGCGGCCTGCTGCAATTATCACCGTAGTTTTGCGGGGTTCCGAGGCAGGGAACTGCTGCTCGCCAGTATTTGCGCCACACTTTCGAAAATATCCAATGGTTTGGGTGGCAGCGCACAAAGGTTTTATGGACGATGGCAACTCGTGCGGTTACGGTTTCCAGTAACACCCGCATGACAGATACATGTGGCGTTGAAGTGGGGCCCACCACCGCAACCGCTCGATCGTTGGGGCTTTGGGGGAAGGAACCGGTTTGAGATTCTTGAGGTCGTCTGATGTTCGCGGCTGGGTGCTGCTTGGCGCCGCCGCCTTTTTTATTGCATTGACCGGTGCGATCACGACGCTGGGCAATTCGGCGCACGCCGGCGGTGGCGCGTGGGCGCGAGCTTGGTGGCGCGACGGTCGTGCTGGACTCGAGCGGCGGATCGGTCAACGACTCCATCGCGCTCGGCCGGCACTTCCACAATCTGGCTATGCTGACCACCGTCGGCGTCAGTGTTCGCAGCCATACCGCACAGGGCGACCGTACCAAGGTGATGCCGGAGGCCTATTGCGAGTCGATGTGCGTGTTCCTGCTGTTGTCGGGCAAGACCCGTTACGTGCCGGAAACCGCCCATGTCCGCGTACACCAGATCTGGATGGGCGATCGTGCCGACGATCCCAAGGCTGCCAGCTATTCCGCACAAGACTTGATGATCGTCGAGCGCGACATCGGGCGGCTCGCCAAATACACCTTCGACATGGGCGGTGCGGGCGATCTGTTGGCGCTCTCGCTCAGCGTACCGCCGTGGGAGGACCTGCACGAATTGTCGCCGGCGGAGTTGCGGCGGGCCAATCTGGTAACGACGGAGGCGATTGCCGATGTGCTGCCGCAGATGGAGATCACGGCTGCGCCGGTAGCCGAATTGACGCCAAAGGCGGTGCAGGATCGCTTCGTGGCGGGAGCGCGTGATGCCGAGCCGCAAGCGGTTTCGACCAAGACGGCGGAAGCAGCGGTTCCGACCGGCGGCCGCGCGGCGGCCAGTCCACCGAAGAAGTAGCGAAAATCAATAAGGTCTTCCGGGGCGCGCAAAGCGCGGAATGATCAATGGCAGTCAGCCCGGCGCGGCGGCCGGCTGGTCGACCTTGGTTTCGATCTGGCCGATCGCGTCGACCACGGCATCGAAGGTCAGCATGGTCGAGGCATGGCGCGCCTTGTAATCGCGTACCGGTTCCAACAGCGCGATGTCGGCCCATTTGCCCTGCGGGGGGCTGCCATTCTCCTTCAGCATCCTGCGAACAGTTTCGCGCAACTCACGCAATTCGTTCGCGGTTGAGCCGACAACGTGGCTCGCCATGATGGAGGAGGAGGCCTGACCAAGCGCGCATGCCTTCACGTCATGGGCAAAGTCGGTGACGACGGGGCCCTCCATTTTGAGATCGACCTTGACGGTCGAGCCGCACAGCTTGGAGTGGGCGGTGGCGCTGGCATCGGGGTCCGCCAGCCGCCCCAGCCGGGGAATATTGCCGGCCAGTTCGATGATGCGCTTGTTGTAGATGTCGTTCAGCATGTGAAAGGTCCCGGGCGTTCCGGTAGAAGCGCCCTTGGCGGGTGGTTTTCAGCGTCCTATATATGAATGCAAATGCTGGAAATACAGTCCGGCCGCCACGCCCCGGGTCGACCGGAATTGCAAACCGGTGCTGGGATTGGCGCAAGAGCTCTAGGGGACCCAGGCGTCCGGCGGGAGACCGCCCCGTCTGCCCGGTGACACTCCGGTCTTTGGCGACCGGTCGAACGGAGAAGACATGGACGCCGCACTGATCAAATCCCTTCGCCCCGGCAAGCCTTCGGATCTAAAGCCTTCGGACCTGAAGTCCTCGGATCCGAAGACTTCAGACAAAAAGCCCACCGAAGCAAGACTTCCGGAAACGCGCCCGGCAGAACTGGACCCGTCGGAGTTCCTTGCTGCCGCCGTGCGAGCCGACCAGCCGCGTCCGTCGCGCCACGAGGCAGAAGCGGCGGTGCATACGCTCTTGGCCTATATCGGCGAAAACCCCCACCGCGAGGGTCTTCAGGACACCCCACGCCGGGTGGTCGAAGCGTACGACGAGCTCTATCAAGGCTACCACCAATGCCCAGCGGAAGTGCTCGATCGCACTTTTGGGGAAACCGCCGGCTATGACGACTTCGTGCTGGTCCGCGACATCGAGTTCACCTCGCAATGCGAGCACCACATGATGCCGTTCTACGGCAGGGCGCATATCGCCTACACGCCGGTCGAGCGGGTGGTGGGGCTGTCGAAGCTGGCGCGGCTCACCGATATCTTCGCGCGGCGGCTGCAGACCCAGGAGCATCTGACCGCCCAGATTGCGGCGGCGATCGACGAAGTTCTCAAACCGCGCGGCGTTGCGGTCATGATCGAGGCGGAGCATACCTGCATGTCGGTGCGCGGCGTCGCCAAGCATGGCGCGATGACGTTTACCAGCCGCTTCACCGGCATGTTCCGCGACAATCCGGCGGAGCAGGCGCGTTTCCTGTCCATGGTGCGAGGACCGAACCGGTAACTCGCTCAAAATTTCGCGAGGCTACCCGTGTCCACATCCGCAGATACCGACGAGCGCGAGGAGGGGCTTGAGCTCAAGCCCAAATTCGATGCATCCGGGCTCCTGACCTGCGTCGCGACCGATGCCGCGACCGGCGAGGTGCTGATGGTCGCGCATATGAATGACGAAGCCTTGCGCAAGACCATCGCGAGCCGTGAGGCCTGGTATTTCAGCCGCGCGCGCAATGTGTTGTGGCGAAAAGGCGAGACTTCAGGTCACACCCAACGGGTCGTCGAGATGCGGGTCGATTGCGATCAGGACGCGGTTTGGCTCCGCGTCGAGCAGAAGCACGCGGCCTGCCACACCGGCCGCCGGTCGTGCTTCTATCGCAAGGTCGAGGCGGGAGACCAGCTCTCGTTTGTGGATGCCGACAAGATGTTCGATCCTCATGCCGTCTACCGGAAGTGACCGGGACTTCCTTAACCCCGCATTAACCATAATCGCCGCAGTCTGACCGCTAGTGCAGGCGTCGATTGACGGCGCCAGCATGAGGCCGCGCGTTCGTTTCGCCAGCAGCGGGCACCAGGGAAATGTCGGTCGACACGCAAAACGCCATGATGACGGCAAGTGTTGACGGCTCACGCCTGCGGACCGCCGGCGCGATCAAGCAGGCCGCGAACGCCACCGGCACGAGCTTTGAGTATCTGCTCACGACCGCCAAGATGGAATCCGACTTCAACCCCGCGGCGGGCGCTTCGACCTCGTCGGCGCGCGGGCTCTATCAGTTCATCGACCAGACCTGGCTCGGAACGGTGAAGGAGGCCGGCGCGCAGCTCGGCTACGGCGGCTACGCCGACGCCATCACCAAATCCGCCTCAGGCAGTTATTCGGTCAGCGATCCGGCCGCGCACAAGACGATCATGAAGCTGCGCGACGATCCCGACGCAGCGTCTGCGATGGCAGCCGTCCTGACCCAATCCAACAGTTTCAAGCTGACCGGCATGATCGGCCGCCGCCCAACCGACAGTGAACTCTATATGGCGCACTTCATGGGTGTCGGCGGCGCCGCCAAGTTGATTGCGAATGCCGAGGACAATCCGCAAGCCTCCGCCGCGCGGTTGTTTCCGAACGCCGCGGCTGCGAACCGCTCGATCTTCTACGAGCGCGACGGACGCGCCCGCAGCGTCTACGAAGTCTATGCGAACCTGACCTCGCGCTACGCCAGCGCCGCCAATTCGCCGGCGACGCAGACGGCGCTCGCCATGTACGGGGGCACGCCGAGTGCGCTCGCAAGCAACGTCCCGGCCGCGCCGGCTGCGATCGACAACGCCGCCTATCTCTCCACATTTCCTGATGCCCGCACGGTTACACCGACCACGGCGGCGTCCGCATCGGGGGCTAACGGCACTTCGCCGCCGGGCGCACCGGCCTTCCGTTCGCTATTCCAGGCCGACGGAAACGCGCAGCCGGTGTCATCGACGGTGCGCGCGCTGTGGGGTAATTCTTCGTCGCTGACCTCGGCGGCAAGCGCACCAAACGTCGGCGCGCCGCAGCCGCTCGATCTGTTCAGCGACCGCAACGGCACTTTCAGCAGCTAAAGCGGGATGAAGTTACTTTGAATCGATTAGGGATTCCCAAATCAAGGGGTTTCTGATTCACCATGCTGGCTGGACTGGAGGCCAGCATGGATGGGTAAAGTTTTATCCCTTGATCTTCGGAAGCGGTTGGTTGCAGCGGTTATCACCGGCGGGTTGTCCTGCAATCAGGCAGCCAAGCAGTTCGGGGTTGCCGTCAGCACGGCGATTGGATGGGTGCGACGG
>VAZG01000420.1 GCA_005885285.1 Alphaproteobacteria bacterium
CCGAGTTTCGCGATGACAATCGAAATGAACAACCAAGCGAGATAATGCGTCAGGTAGATGGAATACGAAGAATCCCCAAGATATTTCAACCAGCGAATTTCAACGACGTGATTGCCCCGTTCGAGTGACACCGCGCCAAATACAATCAATGTAGCCGGAAGACCAGAATTGATCACCCGGGGTAATTGAATATCTAGGAAATCCTTCGCGGCAATACTCGCAAGGCCAAGCGCAACGGCGATCCACGCGCATTTCTGGCCGAAAACACGGTTTGCAAGCCAAGCGCGACAAATGTAAATTCCCGCGAGAAACTCGATCAGCAATGGCGATGTATAGGCTACACCTGCGGGCGAGGATGGGGTTACGAGATAACCCAAAACGACGCCGCCGAGCAGCAGGAGATTCACGAAATAAAACTGACTGCGTCTCGGCGCGGCAAGCGTCAAGGCAAACAGAAAATAGAAAAACATCTCATAATTCAATGTCCAGCCCTGCGAAACCAATGGAAACAACCTGCCATCTGGTGACAAATGCGGAACGAACAGGAGCGATAGCAACACGTGTTGGAGAACGGGATGATCAAGCGGAAAGAGATTGGGAAGGAAGCTCGCGGAGAGCGCTAAGAACAGCGTAACCAGCCAATAGAGTGGCACAATCCGTAGCAGCCTCTTTTTGACGAACTTTGTGGGAGTCGCTTCGCTCTGCCGCGTAACCAGCCACATAATGAAGCCGCTAATTACGAAGAACAGATCAACGCCTGCTCCACCAAGTCGCCAGTCGAGCCGGTAAATCTCAGCGATATGACCGACGACTACTGCGATCGCTGCGACAGCGCGTAGGTATTGTATGGTGAATAGAGGCTTGTCCATCATATACGATAAGTAAAATGCATCTTGGACGTCCGACAATTTCTCAGAAGACAAGGATCAATAGACCGGGCTGGCTACTCAAACGCAACGACCGTGCGATCTTTGCCGAGGACTGACTGCGATTAACCTCAATGCGAGGCAACGCTGTGAAGAGGCCGTCGGCAAAGATGATGGTCGAGGAAGTCAAGTTTCATCGGATGGCTGGCATTGGATCTCGTCGAATTGGCCTCATGAATTTACAAAGCGTGCCCAAATGCCGCGCAGGCAATTGGGAGAATGGCAGAATCACACAACGATGTCGCGATCTTAAGCTGACAGTCGGCGACGATGAGGCTGGCTGGTCAGTTCACCCGGGTCCAGGTCTGGCCGCCGCAGAACATGCCGCCAAAGGCGCAACCCTGGACGCGCAGTGTATCGGTTCCCTTCATTGCGATCGTCGAATCATAGGTGCTGCCGCTGTTCGGATCGAGGATCCGCCCGCTCCATTTCTGATCCTTGCTCGGCCGCATATTGATCAGAACCTGTTCGCCGTTCTTGTTCGATTTGGCGTCGACCGAATAGCCGCAGAGATTGGCGCCACATTGCTCGATGCGGACCTTGCCTTCCTTCTCTTCGGTCAGCCAGACGCCGAGCGGTGAATTCGGATCGCGGGCGACCGGGGCGAGGGCAGGGGCAGCCGGCTGCGGTGGCGGAGGAACGGCCGCGACGGTCGGCGGCGGCGCAGGTTTCGGGACGGGGGCGGCATCCTGTTGAAGCGGTGGTGCGGGAACGGAGGGCGGCGGCGGGAGCACAGCATTATCAGTCGGCGCATTATTCGCCGTCGAAGTTACTGATTCCGGCGGCGGCGGATTTGCGGCCGCGGGCGGGGGTGGAGACGCTGCCTGGTTGGTCGGCGCAGGTGCAGGGCCCGGCGTTTGCGGATCGGCCTTCGCATCCTGCGGGGCCGGCTGCTTGAGCGACTTGTCACTGTCCTGTTCGCGCGCGCGTTTTGACCGCCGCCCGGTGTTGTCGTAGACGCCCGGGATGGAGACGGTTCCGCGATCGGGATCGATGCGAATGGTGCGGCCGCTATATTCGAAGGTGTACTGAGCCTGTGCGGCGGTGCTCGCCAACAGAAACGCGGCGATGGCCAACAGCTTCTTCATCTTCAACCTCCTGAGCAGATCCCCGTCGGACCCTAGGCTTCGGTGCTCTGCGAGAACGTGATCTGGATCACTCTCAATCGTTAGTTCGCAAGCTGGCCGGATTGGTTCAACGTGGCGTTTCGGTCAATCTAATGGCGGACTTCTACTGCGGTCAATTTACGGACTTGCGCATTTTCTGTGGCAAAACGAGCTTGGGGATCAAAGAACGTGTCCATCTCAATGTACGAATCGTCGGTCGGCGTTTTCGCGCCGTTTCTCACAAATTTATCAGGCCTGCTGGATCGTGGAGCGGCCTACGCCGAAGCGAGGAAGATCGATCCTGCGATCCTGCTCAATATGCGGCTCTCTCCGAACATGTACAATCTCACCCGCCAGGTAGATGAGGCCAATCGCCACGCCGTCGTCGGCTGCGCGCTTCTCGCCGGACGCGATCCGCGCGCCTTTTCCGATACCGAGCTTGATATCGATGAGCTCAAATCCCGCATCGCCGCAGCCGTTGATTTCATGCACGAGCTGCCCCGCGCCACGATCGATCGGGCTGCCGATCGCGAGGTTATCTTCAGGTTCCGGAGCGGCGTGGAACGGAAATTCACCGGACGGTCGCTGCTGTTGACTTTCAGCGTACCGCAGTTCTTTTTTCACCTCACCACCGCCTACGACATCCTGCGGCACGCCGGCGTCGATCTCGCCAAGAAGGATTTTTTGGGGACGCCACGGCAGCGGGCTTGAGTGGCTAGATCATTTTGAATTGAGCATGATCTCCGCGCAAACGCGTTCCGCGTTTTGTCGCGAGGGAAAAACGGTTCCCACTTTTCCGGATCATGTTCTAAAACTAGCTGCTGCCTTGCTGCAGCACGAGGGCAGCCGCGGTGCGTCCGGCCATTTCGCTCTTGAGCTCATCAAATCGCCGGCGCGCCTCGCTCTCGCGATCGTCCACCAGCCTGACCGCGGCATCCTTGGTCAGGGGACCCGTGACGGCCGGCAGCGAGTTCTCCCCGATCGTCTCGTCGACGTAATAGGCGCCGTCGTCGGCGAGGCGCACGGACCACTTGAAGCGAATGGCCGCCATCGGGCCGGGACCGATCTTCGAATAGCCGTCGGCGTCTTGCGGCGCGGGCATGTCGGGCTTTTCTTCGGCCGCGGGCTGTTCCGGTTCGCGACGCGGTGCCCGGAACTCGAAGATGCTCGCAATCGCCGCGAGCACGTGATCGGTTGGGTCGCTCCGGCTCAAGTCCTCAATCTCCGCTTTGCGCAAAAGCGAGGCGCGCTATTTCGCCGTTGGGATCCGTTACATACGGCATCCGGAATGCGGCTGAGTTTTGACTATTTACGCGCAAATTGGAGGCAGCTTGCCGCGCCAGGGGCGTTCCTGCTCGAGCTGTCCCGCCAGGCGAAACAAGGTCGCCTCGTCGCCAAAGCGCGCGGAAAACATCATGCCGAGCGGCAATCCCGCACTGTTCCAGGCCAGCGGCACCGACATCGATGGTTGTCCCGACATATTTAACATGCTGGTCCCCGGCATGTAGCGCCGCTGGATCGGAGCGATATGTGACAGGTCCTGCGACATCGGATTGAGCTCGCCGATACGCAAGGGCGGTGAGCAAAGCGTCGGACACAGGAACACGTCGCGGCCTTGGAAGAATTCGGCTAGCGCCCGCGATATTTGGAACGCGCTGAGCTGGGCGGCAACGTAATCGGTCGCGGTAGTCTTTTGCGCGTTATGTGCGCTCGCAAGTGTCAGGAACTCGAAATCCTCCTCCGTCATGGTGCGACCGAAGCGTTGCTCGGCAACGCGCACATTGAGCGCGGTATTGGCACTGACGATGACCGCCATCACCGCCGCCGGATCGGCGGCAAGCGGCGGCGCGCGCTCCTCAACGTGATGACCGAGCGTCGCCAGCAGGGTTGCGACGTCGCGAACCGCAGCGGCGATCTCGGGATCGATCGCGTCGCCATAAGGCGATTTGTCGGTGAAGGCGATGCGCAACCGGCCGGGGTCGCGCCTAGCCTCCTCCGCGTAAGCCCGCGCTGGCGGCGGCGCGACGTAGAGGCTCGACGTTTCAGGCCCGTGGATCGCATCCAGCATGACGGCACTGTCGCGCACGCTGATGCTGACCACATGACCAACGGAAAATCCGCTCCAGCCTTCGCCACGGTCGGGGCCGAGCGGGTTGCGTGCCCGCGTCGGCTTCAATCCGAACACGCCGGAGGCGGATGCCGGTATCCGGACCGAGCCACCGCCGTCGCTGGCATGCGCGACCGGAAGGATGCGGGCCGCGACCGCCGCAGCCGCGCCGCCCGACGAGCCGCCAGAGGAATGCGCAAGATTCCAGGGATTGCGGGTCGGACCGAACAGACGCGGTTCTGTGGTCGGCATCAGACCGAATTCCGGTGTCGAGCTTTTTCCGAAGATGGCGACGCCGGTGGCGAGAAAGCGCCGGGCAAGGGTACTGGTGTGGTCGGCGACATTATCCTTGTAGATGCTCGCGCCCGAAGTGGTCCGCGTTCCCTCAAGGATATCGAGGTCCTTGAGGAGAAACGGCACTCCGGTGAACGGGCCCTCGGGAAGGCCATTGTCGATTTGCCGTTCGGCATAGTCGTAATGCTTTACGACCACCGCGTTGATTTCGCCGTCGACCTTCGCAGTGCGGGCGATCGCCTCGTCAAGCAATTCCTTGGCGCTGACCTGTTTCCTGCGGACGAGATCAGCAAGGCCAACCGCGTCATAGCTGCCGTATTCCCGAAGTGCCATTTGCATCCCCCGTCGGCGCGAAGTGCCGAGATCATGGCGACCCCGGCAAGCGGGACGCACACACCAAATTCAGCCGAGCACGTCCGGATTAATGACGTTCTGACGGATCGGCTGACCGTCGAGGGCACTCAGGATATTGCGCGCGGTCTGCTCGCTCATCCGGTCGACGGCCTCCCGCGTCACGCCCGCGACATGCGGCGCCATGATGACGTTAGGAAGCGCGAACAGCGAATGCCCTGACGGAGGCGGCTCCTGCTCGAAAACGTCAAGGCCGGCGCCGGCAAGTTTCCCCGATACCAATGCCTCATGCAGGGCCTTTTCCTCGACGATGCCGCCGCGGGCGGTGTTGATCAAATAGGCCGACGGCTTCATCCGCTTCATTCGGGCCGCGTTGAACATGCCGACCGTCTCCGGCGTCTTCGGGCAATGGATGCTGACGAAGTCTGCGCGCGGCAGTTCTGCGTCGAGATCACCGACAGGTTCGCAGCCCGCCGACTTGATTTCCGATGCGGGTTTATAGGGATCATAGATCAGGACATTCATTTCCATGGCAAGGCACCGCTTGGCGGTGCGCGTGCCGATGCGGCCGAAGCCGACGATCAGCACCGCCTTGCCGAATAGATCGAAAGGCAGTTTGCCGAGCCGCGACCCCCACTCGCCGTCCTTGACGATTGAATGCATCTCGACCGCTCGCTTGGCGAGCATCAGCATCATGAACAAGGCTTGTTCGGCGACCGACGGCGAGTTGGCGGTACCGGCGACCATCAGCGGCACCTTGCGCCGGGAGAGCGCCGGCACATCGACGGCGTCGTAGCCAACGCCGATCCGCGTCACCACCTTCATGTCGCCAGAGGCTTCGAGCTCGGTCTCGCCAAAGCGCGTTGCGCCAAGCGCCACGCCATGGACCGGCGCCTGCGCCTTCAGCATCGCCTCGAAATCCTTGGCCGAAATCATATTGGGGAATTCTATGAGTTCGATGTCGTCCCGTTCGTTGAGGAGCGCGCGTCCCCGCTGCGACATCGATTCCGTAACGAGAATTTTCTTCTTATTGGTCGCCATTTTCTTCGGACCCCCCGAGGCGCTTCTTGCTTGCGGTCGTCAAATGACGACGCCGGTCACCTCGTTTAGCAGGTGCATATTATTGAGGTCCACAGCCAATCGGAACGGGGCGCCATCGTGGGCGCCGGCGTTGGGATTGACCCGCCCGCAGACCTGGGTGCCGTCCATCGTAAAATAGACCAGCGTCTCCATGCCCATCGGCTCGGTCACGTCAAGCATGGCGTCGAAGGCCTCGACGCCTGGCTCGGTATGTACCCTCGCTTCTGCGATGTGCTCGGGCCTGACGCCGAGCAGCAACTTGTCGGTTCGCGATACGCCCTGATATCGCGCCGCGCGCGCTCCCGGCAGCGGAAACGCGATACGGTCGGTCAGGCGGATATTCAGCTTGCCGCCGACGTCCTCGAGGCGGCAGGGCAGGAAATTCATGGCCGGCGAGCCGATGAAGCCCGCCACAAAGCGTGTCGCCGGGCTGTGATAGAGGTCGTTGGGCGTTCCGATCTGCTCGATGCGGCCCCGGTTCATCACCACCACGCGGTCGGCCAAGGTCATCGCTTCGACCTGGTCGTGGGTCACGTAGACCGTGGTGGTGCGAACTTTCTGGTGTACCTTCTTGATCTCGATCCGCATCTGAACGCGAAGCTGGGCGTCGAGATTGGAGAGCGGCTCGTCGAACAAAAACACTTTCGGATTGCGCACGATGGCGCGGCCCATCGCGACCCGCTGGCGCTGGCCGCCGGAGAGCTGTTTCGGCTTGCGGTCGATCAGGTCAGTGATGTCGAGCATGCGGGCGGCCTCGGTGACCCGGCTGTTGATCTCGGCCTTCGGGTAGTGCTTGAGCCGCAACCCGAACGACATGTTCTCGGCGACCGTCATGTGCGGATAGAGCGCGTAATTCTGGAACACCATCGCGATATCGCGATCTTTGGGCGGCACGTCGTTGACGACGTCACCCCCGATCATGATGTCGCCGCCGGTGATATCCTCAAGACCCGCGATCATCCGCAGCGTCGTCGATTTACCGCAACCCGACGGTCCGACCAGCACGACGAATTCATGGTCGGCGATATCGAGATCGATGCCGCGCACCGCCTCGACCTCTTCGTAGCGCTTGACAACCTTGCGCAACAGCACGTCAGCCATGAGAACTCAGCCCTTCGTCGCGCCGGCGGTCAGACCGGCAATGTAATAGTCCATCAGAAACGCGTAGATGATCAGCGGTGGTGCGGCGCCCAGTAGCGCACCGGTCATGATCTGCCCCCAGTTGAACACGTCGCCCTTGATCAGGGTTGTGATGATACCGACTGGCAGCACCAGTTGATCGGTCGAGGTGGTGAACACCAGCGGATAGAGAAACTGCGCCCAGGAGACCGTGAAGGCGAAAATGGTCGCGGCGATCAGGCCGGGCAGGGCGACCGGAATGAAGATGCGCGTCAGCGTCTGGAACCAGGACGCGCCGTCGATGATCGCAGCCTCATCGAGCTCTTTCGGGATCGACGCGAAGTAGCCCATCATGATCCAGGTGCAGAACGGCACCGTGAGCGTCGGATAGATAAACAACAGGACGTACCACCTGTTGATCAACTGGATCCCGGTCCAGTCACCGATGACGGCGAACATCTTGAACAGCGGAATGAACAGCAGCGAATCCGGGATGAGGTAGGTCAAGAACACGCCGGTCGCGAGCGTTGCCGAACCCCAGAACCGCATGCGCGCCAAGGCAAAGGCGGCCGGCACACTGATCAGCATGGTGATGGTCACCACGAAGATCGAAACAAACGCCGAGTTCCGGAAGAACGTCAGGAACTGGTTCGATGTCAGCAATTCGATGTAGTTCGATAGCGTCGGATGGAACACCCACCAGGGATTGGTCGCCGCCGAAATCTCCGCGCTGCTCTTGAGCGAAGTGATCAGCATGTAGATCGGCGGCACCAGCGAGAAGATCGCAAACAGCGTGAGGAAGAAGTACGACCAGCGGAGCGCCCAGGCGCGGTCGCGGCTCATGCTGCCATACTTGACCTTGCGGGTCGGCGCTCCCTTGTCGACCGTCATCGTGCTCATTAGGCTTCATTCCCGCGTTTATTGACGTCGCGCAGGATGAAGATCGCCGCGATCGCGAGGATCGGCACCATGAACAGCGAGACGCTGGCGCCGAGCGGAATATCGCTGCCTTCGATGCCGACGCGGAACGCCCAGGTCGCGAAGATATGAGTGTGGTCGAGCGGGCCGCCGGCGGTGAGGATGCGCACGATGTCGAAGTTCGCAAAGGTGACGATCAGCGAAAACAGCGTCGTGATCGCGATGATGTTGCGCATCATTGGCAGCGTCACATACCAGATGCGCTGCCACCAATTGGCGCCGTCGATGGCGGCGGCCTCATAGAGCTGCTCCGGCACCGATTTCAGCGACGCCAGATACATGATCATGAAGAACGGTGCGCCGTACCAGACGTTGACGAGAATGACCGAGAAGCGCGCCCAGTCTGGGTCGCCGGTCCACGCGATCGGCCCGATCCCAAAAAACGACAGCGTGTAGTTAAAGGCGCTATAGGACGGATCGAACAGCCACAGCCACGCCAGCGTGCTCATCGCCGGTGGGATCACCCAGGGCACCAGCAGCATGCCGCGCCACTTGCGCTGGCCTTTTGCGGGAACGTTATGAACGAAATGGGCAACGATGAAGCCGATCAGCGCTTTGAAGATAACGGCGGAAATCGCAAAGATGCAGGATTGCCTCACCACCAGCCAGAACGTCTCACGCTTGAATAGGAACTCGAAATTGCCAAGCCCGACAAACCTCGACATCGACTTGTTGAGCGTCGCCAGATGCAGCGAATAGAACGCGGGATAGAGGACAAGGATTGAAATCAGCAGGATCAGCGGCAGCGTCATCAGAAATGCCGCGGCCGATTTGCGCTTGAGCGCGGCCCTCAAGCTGGAGCGTTTGCGTTTACTCCCGATGCCGGCAACGCGGCCCTGCTGAAATGCGACGTCAGCCATGATGCATTTCCCTCTTGGGATGATCCGCTGCGAAGTCGGCACAGGCCGACTTCCGATCAGGTGAAAATGGCAGCGGTTGCGGCGGGCGGCTGGCGATCGGCCGGCTGCGGCGCGGCAACCGGAAGACCTCAGGTCCGCATGAAGCCTTCACACTCTCCTTCCGCCCAGGCCAGCGTCCTTTCCATCGTTTCGCCCTGGTAATAGCGGAGGCACATCTTGGTCAGGGTCGCCTGCGCGTAGATTTGCTGGGCAACCTTGGGAGGTGCCGGCGACGTTGCGATCGACAGGGTCTGATGGTTGTAGGGATTGGGGTAGTGATAGAGCGTGCCCTTCGGCGGCCCTTCCTCTGCCCAAACCTTCAGTGTCGTGAGCTTCTGGAACGACGGCAGATCGTAACCGCCGCTGGCCACAACCATCTTCTCGATCGAGGCCGGCTTCGACAGATGCACGAGCAGGCTCTTGGCGGCTTCCTTGTTCCTGGAGAAGCTCCAGGTGCTCCAGAAATAGGGCAGGAACGGCGCGAAGCGCCCCTTGGGTCCAGCCGGGAAGCCATGGGTCCAGCATTGCTCGGCGACCTGCGGCGCGTCGCGTTTGGCGACTGCCCAGGCACTCGGCGGATTCATGATCAGCGCGCCCCTGCCGGAAACCAGCCATTTGTTGTTGGAGGCGTCGTCCCACGCCGCCACGTCTGGCGGCAGGAAGGCGATCAGCTTTTTGTAGTAATCGAGTGCCTGACGCACCGCGTCGGTCTTGACCGTGAGGTTTCCCTTCGCGTCTACGAGTTGAGCGCCGAATGATTGGAAGATTGCGCCGCAGGTATCGACGCTGTCGGTGGTTTCGCCGAGCCCGATGCCGAACGGGAAGCCGCCCTTCTGGCAGGCCTCCGCCGCCTTCAGGAACGTATCCAGCGTCCAGTTGTCCGCCTTGGGCGGCGAGCCTGCCGGATACATTTCCTGCACGTCGATCCCGGCATATTTCTTCATCAGATCGATGCGCGTGCAGGGGCCTTTGATCTGGCTGCCGATAGTGGCGGGAACGCCGAGCCACTTGCCTTCCGATTGGCCGAGATATTTTACCGTGTCGTTCACTTCGCCGTTTTCGGCGATGATCGGCCCCATGATATCGTTGACCGGCTCGAGCAGTTCCGAATTCGCATGTGCCCACCATGTCGGAATGGCAAGGATGTCGTGGCCCGACTTCGCCTGGGCTTCCGCGGCAATCGTCAAAAGATTTTTGTTGCCCTGGCTCGTGATGTAGTCAATAGAAACCTCGACCTTTTCCTTCTCGGCCCACTCATTGACAAGATCGGTAGAGGCCTTGTTCGCACCGGGAACCCAATGGTCCCAAAAACCCATCGTCAGTTTGCCGGCCGCGTGGGCGGATCGAACATAGGGCGCGGTGATCAGCGCCGCAGATGACAGGGCCGTGGCGGCTACGAATTGTCGGCGAGTGAGCTTTCTCCGTGACATAGCGTTCCCTCTCTCATGAGCTAATGTTGCTTGTTTTTATTTGTTCTCAGCCTCCGCTTGGGCTCACGCTGAATGCGCGCTCGCGTGCGAGCCCTCGCGGCGATGTTGTTGTGTAATCAGAGCAGAATTGAAGGCTTCTGTCGAGAAATCAGGTGGGTAGGATCCTAGAACTAACGTTGCGTACAAAACGGCCGCGGCAAAATCATTGCAGGCAACGCGACGCGGGGCGCGCCCTGATATTGCGCCGCACACAACGATCTCCGTTGGGGCCTTCGGGGCGTGCGCAATTGCGCCGCAGTCCGCTCGCGATTTAAGTAACCGGTTCGCGTCACAAGCTTTTCTTGATCGGGACGAACCGCTGCGCGGTAGACGTGGCCCATCTGAAAACGATAATGTCAGGACTTGAAAGTCAAGATTTGGCAGAACACTGCCGCCCGCCGAAAAATTCCTGTTCCGAACAACCCAGAGTGATCACGGAGACTAAATCATGAGCAGCCCGACACCGACAGCGCGTGCCCCGACGAGATTGCGCTTGGCGCTTCTCGCCGTGCTCGTGGTGCTTCTCGGCGCACCGGCGTTGGTGGATGCCCAAGTGGTCCAAGGCGTTCAAAACGGGGCCCGCGAAGGCAACAAGGCCGCTGGGCCGGTCGGCGGCGTATTGGGCGGCGCCATCGGCGGCGTCGTCGGCGTAGTCACTGGAGTGACCGGGGTCTTCACCGGCAAAAGCGGCCAGCAGCCGCCTCCAGCCAACGAGGCCAAGGCTCCGGCCAACGACGCCAAAGAATCCAAAAAAGATAGCGCGAAGACGGCCAAAACGTCCAAGGGAACGAAGCTCGCCAAGCAGACGCCAACGCAAACACCGGCGGTGCTCACCCAGGATGGCGCGCCGGCACTGACCGCCGAGCAGATTGTCGCGAGCAGCGATGCCAACATCGATCGCATCAAGGCCGAATTGAATCTTACACCCGCCCAGGAAAAGAACTGGTCCGCGTTCTCAAGTGCGATGCACTACCTCGGCCACAACGGCGCCGACCGTCTCAACTTGCGAGTTGCGCGCGCCAAGCGCGATCCGCCGGACGACATCATCGAGCAAATGCGCAACGAGGCTCAATTCCTCAACGACCGCGCTGGCGATCAGCGCGGCGTCGCCGACGCGGCCGAACCGCTTTACACAAGCCTGGACGACAAGCAGAAACAGATCTTTATCGAGGAGATGGTGCGCCTGAGCCACGAGCGCGGGCTCGACTAGCTGGCAATGCCGAAGCGCCGGCGGCGAATAGCCGGGCGCCCGCGCCCTGGGGGTAGGTTGAAAGGCTCGGACCCGGCTATCCTGCCGCAGCGGCGCGGCTCTTCAGTTCGTCACCTAAAGTTGAAGAAAGGCTGGCCGATTCACGCCCGAGTGATGGCTGATAAGCGACCTTCTCGGGAACTCGCGCAATGCGAGTGCCGGTCGGAAGCAAGCCTCGGTGCCGCTCAGGTTTTGGCGAAATTCAATTCCACGCCAACGCCATCGGGATCGTAGAGGAAGAATTGCGTGTCGCCGGTGCGCGGCACGATGCTTTCGCGGAATTTGACGTTCCTGGACTGCAGACGCCGACGCACGCCTTCGACATCGGTGGCGGCGAAGGCGATGTGGTCGAGGCGGCCGGTGTCTTCGTATTTCTTCCCGGTGCCGCGCACCACTATCCCTTCGCGCGGCTTGCGCGTGCCCATCAGATGCACGGTCGCGGTGCCGCCGGAGTAAAGCCAATAGCCGGGAAAATCGAGCGGCGGACGGTCGCCATTCTCGAGGCCGAGCACGTCGCAGTAGAACTCCTTGGTCTTTTCCAGATCGGAAGGTTCGATCGTGTAGTGCTGTAGTCCGCCAAGTGGCATTGTTCTTCTCCTTGATTAGACCCAGGTGAGATCGGCCTCGGCACCCATCATCCAGGCTCCGACGGTTTCGAAATGGCTGGACCGGCCCTGCAATTGCTGGGTCACGGTATGAATGTCGCGGAAGCGGCGCTCGAGCGGATGGTTCTCGAAGATCGCGGTGGCGCCGGCCGCGTTGTAGGCGAAGTCGACTGCCTCACGCGCCTTGTGGATGGCGTTCGTCGCAGCCATGCGGACGGTGATGCGTTGCTCGACCGTGATCGAGGCTCCACCGCAGAGATGCTTCCAGATCTCCGCCATCGACTGCAACACGAAGCCACGCGCGGCGCGCAGATTGACCTCGGATTGGGCAAGGAGGGACTGCACCACGGCATTGTCGCGCAGCGGGCGCTTGTCGCCGCGCGGCACCTTGTTGCGCGCCACGTCGACAAAGCAGTCGAGCGCGCCGCGCGCGATGCCGCAGGCGACGCCGGCGAACCCGACCTGATAGCAGGTCCCGGAGCCCATGCGATAAAGCGGGCCGCTCTCGCGACATTCCCGATCGAACTCGCGCGTAATCGAATGGTCGGCTCGCACGAAGAAATCGTTCAGCGCGAATTGGTCGCTGGCGGTGCCGCGCAGACCAACCGTGTTCCAGATGTCGGTCCATTCGACGTCCTCGGTGCGCACCAGCATGGTGCGTTCCTCCTGAACGCCGTTGGCCTCTAACCGCGGCGAGCCATCGGCGTTGAAGATCGGACAATGCGCACCAAGCCAGGTAGCGTGACGGCCGCCCGAGGCAAACGCCCATACCCCCGTTACCCTATAACCTCCATCGCATTCGATCGCCTTGACCCTGGGGCCGGGACCCCAGGCAAGCACCGCGCGCGGATCGCTGCCGAAGATCGCGTGCGCTACCGGCAGGTCGAGATAGGCGGCCGACATCGCGCAACCGCCGGCCTGGCTGAGACACCAGGCGGTCGAAGCGTCGGCGCGCGCGATGGTCTCGATCACATGGAAGAAGGTGACGGGATCGGTCTCGATCCCGTTCGAAGAGCGCGGCAGCAGGAGGCGGAACAGTTCCGCCGCATGCAACTGGTCGAGCAAGGCCGCCGGCAGCCGCCGGCTGCTCTCGATCTCGTCGGAGGCCGCCGCAACTACCGAGGCGACCGCGGCGGCGCGCGCGATCACGCTCCGGTCGCCGGCAAGATCAGCGGAATTCGCTACCAGCGTTGTCACCGGTCAGGCCTGCCGAACCCTGGCCGTCGCCAAATCGGTGGTAACGGCCAATTCCCTGTCGATCTCCTCGATGGACTTGCCCCTGGTTTCCAGCCCGAAGACATAATAGACGAACCCTGCCATCAGGAACCAACAGCCGAGATAGACGAACGCCAACGGGATCTCCGGCAGCGGTACGTCGGGCTTGAGGTAGTTGTTGGACCCGACGATCAGCGCAAGGCCGACCGGGCCGATGATCTTGCCGATGCCGCCGAAGCCATAGGCCGAGCCCATGCCGGAGGTGCGAAGGTGCGAAGGCCAGACTTCGGCCGCATAGGGCCCGACGATGGCAAAGCCGCCATCGGCGAAGAAGAATGCGACCGCCAGGATCAGCCAGAACGCTGAGACGCCCATCCATATAACGTCGTAATTATAGCCGGCCACGATGGTCAGGACTCCGGCGCCGAAGCCAAGCAGGCCGCCCGCTTTGCGCCGGCCCATCAATTCGGAGAAGAACGCGAACGACAGGCGGCCGACGAAGCCGAACGCGCTGAGCAGGATCATCATCTTGGCAGCCTCCTGGGGCGTTACCTTCAACAGCAGAACGAACAGTGACGGCGCCCACAAGGTGATGCCGTAGACGCCGGTCTGTGCACCGGCATTGCCGAGCCATGAAACGATCAGGCTGCGCGGATACTTGAAGAGGTCGAGCCAGTTGCTCCTGATAATCGGACCGGCATCGGCCGCCGTCGGCATCGGCAACGACGACGGCTCCATTTGCAACGCCCAGGCCAGCGACTTGCGGGCTTCCTCGTAGCGGCCCTGGCGGCACAGCCAGCGTGGCGATTCCGGAACCCACAGACGCACCAGCAGAACGAGCAGCGCGGGCAGCACGCCGACCGCAAACAACAAACGCCACTCACCGGAGCCTACCAAGGCACCCATGACGGCCCCGAGCCCCACACCCAGTGGAATGACGCAGGTCACGAGACCGCCGACCCAGCCGCGCTTGGAAGAGGGCATGAATTCCTGCACCAGCGGCAAGTCCACGCAATAGAGGCCGCCGACGCCGGTGCCGACAAAGAAACGCATGATCGCCAGATAGATCCAGCCGTTGTCCGGGGTGAAATAGAGCAGGCCGGTCGCGATCGAGAAGTTGAGCACGGTGCCGATGAAGACCACGCGGCGGCCGATCCGGTCCGCAAGCCAGCCCCACGCATAGGCGCCGATGATAGCGCCGATGCCCGAACTCATGAGCACGATGGCGGACTGACCGAAGGTGAGCTTCCACGGCCCGATCAGGAAGGCGAGCACGAAGCCGATCAGGAAGTAATCGAAGAATTCGAGCGCATCGCCGATAATGGCGGCAGTGAGGATCCTGATCTGGTTGCCGGTCAAGGAAGTCCGGCGATCGAGTATCTCGAACATGGCGTTCCCCTTGGCGCATGTTCGTTTTTGGGCGGGCGTCGCGCCAGCGCACCGCCTGGACGGAAAAGCTACCCCGCCGTTGCAACGAACGGCAAGCCCGGGCGACGCGGGGCTGCTGCGCCTCATCCGAGGTTCGCGCGGCGGAAATTGCCTGGAAGGCGAAGGGGTCTGATTTATTTAAGGGTTTGCCACTAGTCTCAGCCCGTGATGGATCAGGGCAGAATGCCATGGAAGAAAGACGCAAGCATCAACGGACCGAAGTCAACCGGCCCGGTTACGTATCGTCAGGCGGCTCGGTGATGAGCTGCATGGTGCGCAACGTTTCTCCCGAGGGCGCAGCCATTGACGTCGAAAACCCGGCCTTCGTTCCCCAGTATTTTCGCCTCGTGATGGCCAACGACGGCTCGGTCTATCCGTGCAGGATCGCATGGATCCAGAAGAACCGCATCGGTCTCACCTTCGTCGACGTGACGTGAACTTGCGCGGTCTCAGCGCTTGAGCAGCGGCTTGATCTTTGTTTCCAGTTCCTCAAACGACAGTGACCCTCTCAACCTCGCGCCATTGACGAAGAAGTAGGGCGTCGCGTCGACCTTCAATCGTTCGAAGGCGAATTTTTGATCGGCTGAGAGCTTGTCGAGCAGCGCCTGGTCTTTCACGCAGGCGGCGACCGCCGCTTCGCTCATTGCAAAATGCTTCCCGATGTCGTTCATGGTTTCCAGTGTGTTCTCCAGGAGGCCTTCCTGGCGTTTGAACAGCATGTCGACGGCCTCGAAATATTTCGCCGCATCGCCGTCGGCGGCGCAGCGCGCCAGCATCGAGCCCGACGCGGCCTTGATGTCGAGCGGGAATTCCCGAGACACGAACCGCACCTTGCCGGTGTCGATATAGGCTGACCGCAGCATCGGGAACACGTTTTGCTCGAATGCGGCGCAGTGCGGGCAGGTGAGGGAGGAGAATTCGACGATCGTCACTGGCGCGTTGGCGGGCCCAAGCGCCATGTCGGGCAGGGATACCGGCTGCGCCACCAACGCCGCGTCCGCGCTTTGCGCCATTGCACGATCGATCGATGCAGCGCACGACAAAGCGGAGAGCAGACCTATCGACAACACGGCTACAAGGATCCGGCGGATGACGGCCAATGCGCGCTCCAATTCGGGCTTCGATGCGCAATCAATATAAACCGTCGCTGACCTGAAACCCATAGCCTCACAATGTCGCGGGTTGACAAGAAAAAGCCGACTGCTTTTTGGGCCAGCCGGCTTTGGAAGAAACCAAGACCTGGGGGCTTCTCAGACCCAAGCGGCGCCGAGGTCGATGCCGGCGACCATCAAGCACAATGACACGACCAGGCCGACGCAAGAGAACAGCGCGATGGTCTTGAAAGACTGATCATCAGCCGCAATCTCGGAAACCGAAACGATCGAAATTACACTCATAATAATAACCCCGTTGTTAGCGCTGAAGTCCGTTCAGATCCCCGGAGGTGTACGCCTGATATATTTATGGGCGATTGCCAGTCATCGTTAATTAAAGGGCAACATGCGCGTCATTTTGGGAATTGCCTCGCGGCAGGCGGCATGTGGCCGAAATCAGCGCCGCGAGACGCCCAAGACTGGCGTACTCAAGACTGGCGTACTCAAGGCTGGCCTGCTCAAGGCTGGCGTGCTCAAGGCTGGCGTAGCGAGGACTTTGGCGATCGTGGTTGCCGTCATCGACGCGCGGTCGGAAGCGCGCAGGGCCGCCAGGCGATCTTTGGCCCGCTCCTCGATCAGAAGAGCGATCAATGTCAGCCGCTTGTTTTCGTCGACCGCGTCGGCGAGCAATTGCCGATAGCGATCATAGTCGAATCCCGCGTCCTGTTCACGCACGTCACGCCCCCCAGCGAACACACACTGCACCCGCGCAAAGTGTTTCCTAGCTGACCGACGCGCGCAATAGCGCTGCGTTGTTACGGTGCGCTTAGGCCGCAATAAGCTGTGGGTTTCGTGATCGACCCCGCGGCGATGGCGGCGCGCGCCGCACGCTGATTGTGAACCGGGTCACACTCGTTGATGGGCCTCCGCGGCTATACCGAAGCCCGTACAAATACGGGTAGCCCAGATGAAGAACAGGATCGACTTCGTAACCATCGTGACCGCGCTCTGCGTCGCGGGCTATGTCGCCGTCATGCTCGACTACGTCGCCGATGTCGACTTTGGGTTTTCATGCGCGCAAATCCGCAATACTGCGGTAATTGCCGCTATTGTCCTGGCGATGCTGATGGCGATCGATTTTCTCGGCAAACGGTTGGGCAAGGTCAACCGGCCGCCATAGCAACGTTTCCAGCAGTCTTGAACCAGCTATTGACGCGCCGCGATATCACCTCGCTCGCGGCGATCTCCAACCGTTGCTTTGCCCTGCTGAAATCTGGTTCGTTATATCGTTGTCGCTATCATCCGACAGCCGCCAGGCAACCGAACCAAAATATGCGGTGAGCGCCAAGCTCGTCACGATCAGAAAAGCTAAAGAAAGCCGACTCATTTCCATAACCCCACAACCACTCAATTCCCGGTAGCAGCATCATCTTTCGCTGAGTCGGATAATGCAGACACACTGACCGAAGTGTGTGTTTCCCACAGCAGCGTTCGATCACGCACCGCTCATGGCGGCATGGACGAAGCCGGCACCCGGGATCCGAATGCACGGGGAGCAACGACGGCCCTGTTCGTCGCGTGGAAGTCACGGACCGATCGCGCCGGGGAGCCTACCGCGGCGATGGAGCAGCTTATCTCGAACATTGAAGATCGTGGCCTCTCGCCGGAACTATGGCTGTGGCCTTGTTGGGCTGAAACGCGAAGCCGACCTCTGCAGTGGCCACTTGATTTCAATCGCTTGCGGGGAGACGCATATAGTATTCTCTTTCGCGCGCGTACAGCGTTTTCTACGGACATGACCCATCCCACGGATTTCTACGGATGTGATACATCCCACGATGACTTTGCTTGCGGCTGCAGTCGTTTTTGTTCTGGCAGATTAAGCGGCGGCCCGACTATGCAGTGCGACATCCGTAGTATTTTTTGAAGATCCGGAGGAGCGATATGCAGCGCATTGTAGTTCTCGGGGCTGGCTTCGCCGGTCTTTGGTCCGCGATTGGGGCCGCGCGGGCGCTTGACGAACGTGGCATAGGCGCCGACCGGGTGGAGGTAACGGTCGTGAATGCCACGCCATGGCATTCCGTCCGGGTGCGCAACTACGAGGCAGATTTGAGTGGCGTTCGCGTGCCGCTGGCCGGTGTGCTCGATCCGATCGGCGTGCGATTGGTGGTGGCTGACATCGTCGACCTCTCCGTCTCCGATCGGACCATTACCTGCATCGCGGCGGGCGGGCCAACCCAGCAGCTTGCCTATGATCGCATGGTCTTCTGCCTCGGCAGCCGATTGGTCCGGCCGCCGATCCCGGGATTGCGGGAGCATGCGTTCGATGTCGACACCTATGAGGCGGCAATGCGTCTTGGCGCGCATCTCGCTGGGCTCGCCCGCGAACCGCGCTCGTCCGGGCAGGCGACAGTGCTGGTCATCGGCGCCGGACTGACCGGGATCGAAGTCGCGGCGGAAATGCCGGGCCGGCTAGCCGCCGTGATGGCAGATCACCCGCAAGCGCGGCCTCGCGTCATTCTGGCCGACCACGCCAAAAGGATCGGGTCCGACATGGGCGAGGGCGCATGCTCGGTCATCGCGGAGGCACTGACGGCATTGCATGTCGAGACCCGCGCCGGGGTCGAAGTTGCCGCGATCGATGCTGGCGGCGCGACTCTGACCGGCGGTGAGCGCATCGACGCCAGGACGGTCGTTTGGTGCGCCGGCATGGCAGCCAGTCCGCTGACTGCAAATTTTCCGGTGGCCCGCGATCGATCCGGGCGCTTGGCGGTCAAGCCTAGCCTGAAGATCGAGGGCTTGAGCGCGGAATTCGCCGCCGGAGACGCAGCATGGTTTGCGATCGATGGCGCGCATTGCTGCGTCATGTCCTGCCAGCACGGTCGGCCGATGGGTCGGTTTGCCGGCCACAACGTGGTCTGCGACTTGCTCGGCGAGCCAATGCTGGCGCTGAACATCGACTGGTACACGACCATTCTGGACCTTGGCCCCTGGGGCGCGGTCTACACCGAGGGATGGGACCGTCGGGTTGTCGCGCAGGGTGCCGTCGCCAAGCGCACCAAAGAGACGATCAACCGCCAGCGCATCTACCCGCCGACCTCACGCGACCGCCAGGAAATCCTCGCCGCCGCGGCGCCGGTCGTGCAGAAACCCCCGAGCTATGCCCAACCGGCGGTCGCGCCGTAAGCGTCAGCAGGTCGACGACGGCATTCGGCTCGCCAGCTTCATGCTCGCTAGAACCTGCAACCGTTCGACACGGTGTTCGGCATTTCCCAGTCCAGCACGTC
>VAZG01000384.1 GCA_005885285.1 Alphaproteobacteria bacterium
TCGCGCTCGGGTCCCTCATGTCGCAGGACGGCATCTTGAGCACCTGATTGGGCACCGCCGAGTCGATGCCGATGCGCACTTCGCGGATCGCGCAGCGATACGACATCAGATGCGTGTAATAGACGAGCAATCCGTTGAACTCGCGAAACGACAGCCAGCTTGTGGCGGTCATGTCGAGGATCTTGCGCTGGTCGTGGATCAGCGCCGCTTCGGGATCGAACTTGATCGGAAACGGTCCCTGCATTTCGCCCGACGCGTCGACATAGCGAATCTGGATGGTCGCCGCCGGCGCATCGCCGGCAAGCTCGATCGCCGGGTTTGGCATCCGCTTGCGGGTGCGGGGATCGAGCGTGTCGAGAAAGCCGGTCTCACGGAATTCGCCGGCGTCGCCCATGCGCCAGGAAATCCCGAGCGCCGGGTCCACGATCGAGAACACCACGGTCCAGCCGCCATTGTGGCGCGAGAACATCGCGATCGGCGCATTGATGGAATCGTTCGGAGGGGCCGTGCGCGGCACCGACACCGGCGGCAGTGCCGCCACTTTCTGCGGCGGCTCGACGGGCTTCGTTTCCTTTGTCGTTTCCTTGGCCCCGCCGTTCAGAAAAACATTGTCGACCATCTGGTCCGAATAGGCCGGGATCTGCTTGTGGCCGATGGTCTCGGCCATCTCGCTGACCAGGCGACGGGTGTGCTGGGCGACTTCGACGAGGTTTTCGCCGGGTTGCAGCAATTCCTTGGCGAAGGTGCGTGTGAACACGGAATTGGGACTGGCATCGTCGCTCGACAGGCGGTCGAGCGCCGTCTGCTTGTAGCCGGCCGAAAACACCGAGAACACGCCTTCCGGCAATTGCGCCATTGGCGCCAGCCCCCCGCCGCCGCCAACCGCGCGCGTGCCCGAGCGCTCGAACGGATTGTTGCGGCAGGCGTCGAATACCAGGATCGAGGTGCGCACCTTCCTGTTCTGCAGCCGCTCGACGATGCGGTCGGCAAGGACCGAGGCGTCGCGCACCAGTTCTTCCTGGCCTTCGGTCGCCGCCGGCACATCGGTTGGCAACAGATAGTTCTGCCCGGCGATTTCAAAGCCGTGGCCCGCATAGAAAAAGAACGCGGTGTCGCCGGCTTCGACCGCGTTATCGAAGGCGAGCAGCGTCTGGCTGAATTGCTGCCGGGTCTGGTTTTCCGCGACCATGACGCTAAAACCGAGTTGCTTCAGCGTATCGCCCATGGTGCGGGCATCGTTGACGGCCTTTTGCAGTTTCGGAACGTTCTTGTAGTCGTTATTGCCGATCACCAGCGCAACGCGTTTTTCGGCGTGCGCTGGTGCGGCGAGCATCATCAATGCCGCGACCAAGCCCCCTGCGATCGCACTCCGGGACGCCGACCTGACCTTCATCCGAATCCCCCACCCTGCACGATCGAATCGCCCGCGCGCTTATGGCATAGTCGATATGGCTGCGCCGCTGGTTCAGCGTCATGACGACGAAGACCCCCCACCGCCTCGGCGTATCGAGACACGCTTTGGCCAAACATGGCGGTTCCTGCGGGCCTGGGCGGCATTGATGCTGAAACATTAAGCTTTTTCAACGCTCCTCGGGTCGGCTCCATTGACTTCTGCTATTTCGACCCTATGTTCCCGTGCAACGCGGCCTTGGATCGAAACGCGATTCCCTAAGGTTTGCCGCTCGTCAGCGTCAGTCAGAGCCCCAGAGCTTCATAAAGCACGCCGTTTCGGGGCCAACGCGACAGCCTTTTTACCCTCGATTCCGAACGGCGGTGTCGACTAGAGGCTCAATGTCTTTTTCTCATCTCGGTTTGTCCGACAAGGTGCTCGCCGCGGTCGCGGCCACCGGTTACACCATCCCTACCCCCATTCAGGAACAGGCGATCCCCCACGTTCTGGCCCGCCGGGACGTTCTCGGCATCGCCCAGACCGGTACTGGCAAGACCGCTGCTTTTGTTCTGCCGATGCTCACCATGCTGGAAAAGGGCCGCGCCCGCGCCCGAATGCCGCGCACCCTGATCCTGGAGCCGACGCGCGAGCTCGCGGCGCAGGTGAAGGAGAGTTTCGACAAATACGGCGCCGGCCAGAAACTCAACGTCGCGCTTCTGATCGGCGGCGTATCGTTTGGTGATCAGGATTCCAAATTGACGCGCGGCGTCGACGTTCTGATCGCAACTCCCGGCCGGCTGCTCGACCATACCGAGCGCGGCGGTCTCCTCCTCACCGGCGTCGAATTGCTGGTCATCGATGAAGCCGACCGCATGCTGGATATGGGCTTCATCCCCGATATCGAGCGTATCTGCAAATTGGTCCCCTTCACCCGCCAGACGCTGTTCTTCACCGCGACGATGCCGCCGGAAATCGCGCGTATCACCGAAACCTTCCTGCATAATCCCCAGAAGATCGAAGTCTCCAGGCCCGCGACCACAGCTACGGGCGTGGCACAGTTCCAGGTCAGCGTCGGCCGCGAGCCGCACGATAAGCGCGAGACGCTGCGGCGCCTCTTGCGCGACGCCAAGGACCTCAAGAACGCGATCATCTTCTGCAACCGCAAACGCGAAGTGGCGCTGTTGCACAAATCGCTGCAGAAGCACGGCTTTGCCGTCGGCGCGCTGCATGGCGACATGGACCAGTCGGCCCGCACCGCCGCACTCGATCAATTCCGCAAGGGCGACATTCCGCTGCTGGTGGCTTCCGATGTCGCTGCGCGAGGTTTGGACATTCCCACCACCAGTCATGTCTTCAATTTCGACGTGCCGCATCATGCCGACGATTACGTTCATCGGATCGGCCGCACCGGCCGTGCCGGGCGCGCCGGCACCGCGATCTCGATCGTCACCCCGCTCGATCACAAATCGATGGCGGCGATCGAAAAGCTGATCGGTCAAAGCATTCCGCCCGTTGAGGGCCACATCGCAGCCCGCGCGGCCGCATCCGACGACACCGATCAGCCACGACGCGAGCACCGCTCCCGCCAAGGCTCGCGAGAAGGCTCACGAGAAGGTTCGCGCGGCGGCCGCAAGCCGCGCCGCGAACGCGAACCGCGCCACGCCAAGGGCGGCCATCACGCCAAGGATGGCGATCATAACGGCTCGCTATCGCAAGCGCCGGCGGCGATGCCGCCGTCGATCGGCCGTGCCGAACCGCAGCGGCCTCACCGCGAAACCGAAGGCGAGCCGGCCGATCATTCGCACCTGCCGGCGTTTCTGCTGCGACCGGTTCGCGCCCGCGTCTAAGCCATACTCGGTTGCATCAAAACCGGTAAGTACACACCATCCCATCGACAGCGGCATCTGCACGGGTCGCGGGTTCCATATTTACCGGTCGTTCACCCTCCTCCGTTAGCTTAACTGCGATATTTTTAGCTATTTGTTGCGGGCGGGCGGCTTGTCCCGCCATGGGGATATTATCCGTGGTCAAGGTGCTCGACGAACACGAACGCACAATGGCGTTTGCCGAGGTCGCGCTCGGCCAGATCAGATCGCTGCGGCAGACCGCTATCCCCCGCAACTATGAAATCTGGTACGTCTACGCCACCGGATATAACGCACCGCTCAACAAGATCATCAACGAGACGCTGGCGCGCAACGGCAGGCTGACCGAGGCCGATCTCGAGCAGATCTACGAGACCTATCTCTCACATCTGAAGACCACCGACCGCATCGACAAAGTCGGCGCGCGCGTGATCGGCGAAATCGACGACGTGATGCACCTGATCAACGATGCATTGGGAATGTCGGCAAGCTACGAGGCGAGCCTAAGCGGCGCCAGCCAGAAGCTGTCGGGAGCCAAGAATGGCGAGCAGGTCAAAGCGATCGTCGACCAGCTCGTCAAATCCACCCGCGACATGCGCGATATCAACAAGGCGCTCGAAGAACGGCTGACACTGTCGAAATCCGAAATCAGCAATCTGCAACAGAGCCTCGATGCGATTCGGGCGGAAAGCCTGACCGATCCGCTCACCGGTCTCGGCAATCGCAAATATTTCGACCGCATGATCGAAACGGCGGTGCAGGGCGCGCTCGCCAGCGGCGAGCCGCTGTCGCTATTGATGTTCGACATCGATCATTTCAAATCATTCAACGACAGCTACGGCCATCTCACCGGCGACCAGGTGCTGCGCCTGGTCGGCATGTCCTTGAAACAGACCATCAAGGGCCAGGACATTACCGCCCGTTATGGCGGTGAGGAATTTGCGGTCGTGCTGCCCAACACCGCGCTACGCCAGGCACTGACGGTGGCCGATCACATCCGCCGCGCCGTGATGGCCAAGGAATTGAAGAAGAAATCCACCGGCGAGATTCTCGGCCGTGTCACCATCTCCGTTGGCGTGTCCGTGCTCAAACCGGACGACGATACCGACAGCTTGATCGAACGCGCCGACGTCTGCCTCTATGCCGCCAAGCGCAATGGCCGCAACCGCGTCATCTGCGAAGTCGATCCTGAATACGCCGCCGAGACCCAGAGCCAGGTGGCTTAGGGTTAGTTCCTTCTGGTGAGGAGCACGTCTTGCGCGCGTCCAAACGATGCTTCGCGCATCGCCGGGAGAACCATGAGGGCCCCGATTTCGCTCGTGGCCATCCTTGGAGACGCCGCGCAGGCGCGCGGCTCCTCAGGATGAGGACCTTTTCCTTGGCGCCTTGTTAGGCTTGTTCGACGCCCGTCCCGTCTTCTTGGACACCGTTTTCTTTGTCGAAGTCCTTTTGGCTGCGACGGTCGCCTTCTTGGCCGTCCTCGGTCGCTTCCTCAGCGCTGCCCGCTGCGCCGCCGCCAGAGCGGCCCTCGCCCATCCGCTCAATTCTTCCGGATCGTCGAATAGCCGCGCCGGCAATTGCCAGTACGAGTTCACCGTAACGGTCCTGGCCCTCGTCTGGTATTGAAACGGTT
>VAZG01000457.1 GCA_005885285.1 Alphaproteobacteria bacterium
GATGTCGCCAGCGCCGAGTTCAACGAATGGCGCAGGTTGTTGTCGTCACAACTGCACAGCCATCACGCGCGCAAGGCAGGCTGAATTGCCCAACTCCCGCAGCGGACCGCTTCTCCCTCGCCCCGCTCTTCGCGGGGAGAGGGTTGGGGTGACGGGCTCTCACCACAGACCGCGCTCGTTGAGAGTCCCCCTCACCCGTATCGCCGAAGGCGATCCGACCTCTCCCCGCTTGCGGGGCGAGGTGATCCGAGCCGACTCGTCTCAAAGCCATGCGCTACACGCCGCGCTCCAGCAGGATCCTAAAATCCGCCCGCGCCTTTTGCGCCTCGGCCCGCGCGACCTCGGACGCTTCGCCGAGGCCGAAATAGCCGTGGATCAGGCCCGCGCCCTCATAATGCCTGACCGGGACACCCGCCTCCGTCAGCATCGCCGCATAGGCCGTGCCCTCGTCGCGCAAGGGGTCGAACCACGCCGTGGCGATGATCGCGGGCGCAAGCCCGGCATGGCTTGTGGCGCGCAACGGCGAGACCCGCCAATCGGCGCCGTCCTTGGCTTCTGCAAGGTAATGGCCGCAAAACCACGCCATCACCGCGCGCGACAGGAAATAACCTTCGGCGTTCTCGGCGCGCGAGGGATAGCGCGCGTTCTCTTCGACGTCGGCGTAGCTGCCGAAAGCGTCGGTGACAGGATAGACCAGCAATTGACCGGCGAGGTGGATCCCGGCGTCGCGGCAAGCGATCGCCGTGCAGGCCGCCAGATTGCCGCCGGCACTGTCCCCGGCGACGCCGACGCGACGAGGATCGCCGCCGAACTCGCCGATGCGCTCGATAACGTCGCGCAGGGCTGCAAAGGCGTCCTCGAACGCGCCCGGAAAGCGCGTTTCGGGCGGGCGGCGGTAATCGACCGAGATAACGGCCGCGCCGGTCTCGATCGCGAGCCAGCGCGCCTGCCGGTCATGGGTATCGAGATCGCCGGCGACCCAGCCGCCGCCGTGGAAGAACACGACCGTCGGCGATCTTTCGCGGGAAACGCGATAGAGGCGCGCGGGAAGCGGACCGGCCGCCCCCTTCACTTCCGTATTTTCCACGATAGCAACGCCCGGCGGAGGCACGTGGGCACGCGAAGCGGCGAGCGACAGCAGCGCCTCGCGGGCGCTTTGCGGGGTCATGACCTCCGGATCGCGCAGCGGCAGCAGTGGAATGATCTCGGCGATCACGGGGTCGAGCGGTGCGATCATACGAAAATCCTCAAGAGTGCGCGAGCGAATCAGCTTAGGTTCCTCGGTCGGCGTGGGCAACTGGCGCCTCGCGGCGTCGCGCGTGGCACCTTCGATACAGTGGCACCTTCGATACAGTGGCACCTTCGATACAGTGGATGTGGAAAGCTCTGCATATCCTGTTCGCAAATGCGAGCGTCGCTGGCGAAGCGGTTTGGCGCGTGTCATGTTCGGCCAGCCGCAATGTGATTGCATCAGATGAGTGGAAATGAGCCATCAGCCGCGCATGAGCAGCTGAATCGAAAAAGGCGCCGCACAACATGACTAGCCCGGTCCCGACTGGCGCTTCGGCATTGCTCTCCGCCCTCGACATCTGGTCGACGGGCCCTGCTGCACCTCCGGTTCAACCGAAAGCGCCGGCCGTTGCACCGCAACCGCCTGTATCCGTAGCAACCGAGGCCAGGCTGCCCGAGCCTTTGGTTCAACCGGCTGCCGCTGCGAGCATCGCAACCGAAGCCAAGCTGCCTGAACCCGCGTCCCCGCCCGCCGCCGACGCGAAACGCATGAGCCTGAGCGCGAGGCTTGCCGCGGTGGGCGCCGCTGCTAGTTATCGCCAGTACACCGCCGCCGCGGCGCCTCGCGCCTGGCCGCCGCGAAACCTGTCGCTGGCCTTGCAGGGCGGCGGCTCGTTCGGCGCGTTCACCTGGGGCGTGCTCGACCGGCTATTGGATGAAGGCGAATGCAATCTCGACGCCATCAGCGGCGCCAGCGTGGGTGCGGTCAACGCCGTCTTGCTGGCGTGCGGATTGGCCGAGGGCGGCCGCACCGGCGCCCAATCGCGATTGAAGCGATTTTGGACCCGGATGACGAATGACGCCTCGTTCCGTGCGCTGATGCTGGTCGGCGGATTTTCCCCGGCCGGAAGCTCGGTGGCGTTCGGTCCGGCGCTAAGGTCCGGCCAGTTCGATCCGTTCGATCTTGATCCGCTCCGTCAGGTGCTGGCGCAGGAGATCGATTTCGCCGCGTTGCGGCGGCCTGACTGCCCAAGGCTTCTGGTCGCGGCGACACGGGTTCGCGACGGCAAGCTGCAAATCTTCCGCAATCGGGACATCACCGCCGATGTCGTGCTGGCGTCGACCTGCCCGCCGCTGGTGCACTGCGCCGTCGAGATCGAGGGCTGCTCTTATTGGGACGGCGGCTACGCCGCCAATCCTCCGGTGCTCGGGCTGGCGCATGAATCGAATGCGACCGATTTGCTCGTCGTCCAGATCACGCCGGCGCGCGACCGCTACATCCCGATGACCATGGCCGCGATCGACCGCCGTCTCGATCAGATCACGGCGAATTCGACCCTCAATGCCGAAATCGCCGCGCTTGAGCTACAGCGTGACGCCGCAGCGACGTCTTTGCGGGTATTCAGGATCGCGGCGGAAGACGAGATCGACGGCCTTGCGCAGCGCAGCCCCGTCGACCTCGGGCGCAGTTTCATCGAGATGCTGCACCGGAGCGGCCGCGCCGCCGCCGACCGCTGGCTAAAACAGGGCGCGGTGCCAAGGCCGCCAGCGATCCAGGAAATGCCTGCCGGATTTGGCGCATCGCTGGCGCGGCATTCGCTCAAGGAGACTTCACTCAAGGAGACTTCACTCAAGGAGACTTCACTCAAGGAGACTTCACTCAAGGAGACCCTTGAGGCCTGAGGGGCTTCCTGTAGCGAAGGCCAATCCTGTAGTGGCGGCCGATCCTTTAGCGCAGGGCGAGGCCCGCCGCTTTACCGAACCTTCAGTAGTTGCCAATAGGATTTGCCGCCGGCCAGAACAGGCCCCTGTTGTCCGCCGACAACTGCAACGGAGAGCAAATCGAGCTGTTCGGCGACGTGCTCGAGCGCCTCATCAAGACCATCGAGCTTCGGGCGATTGCCGAAGTCAGTGTCCGCGTCGCACTCGCCGAAATGAGTACTCAGCTCGCTTCTGTTTCAAAAGCGCCGCCTGCCGTGGTCCGGCTGCTGGCCCGGAACGACGAGATCGCGATCGCCGGACCGGTTTTGACGGAATCGGCCCGCCTGACCAATGAGGATCTCATTGAAGTCGCGCAAACGAAAAGCGAGCCGCATCTGCTTGCCGTCGCGGGCCGCTGGTGGCTGCAGGAAGTTGTGACCGACGCGCTGTTGGCCCGCCACTATCCGAAAGTCAGCCGCAGGCTCGTCAACAATCCCGGCGCGCGGGTTTCCGCCGCAGGATTTGCGGTCGTGTTGAAGCAGGCCGAAGCCGATCCCGAACTTGCCGTCGAAACCGGCCTTCGGGTCGATCTGCCGCACGCGCTGCGGCATCAACTGCTGCGCCAGGCGACGGAGGCTGTCAGATCGCGGCTGTTGTCGCGCGCGCCGCCCCATCTGTTCGAGGAAACCCGCAACGCGATCGCGACCGCATCGGCCGGCGCCGATCGCGAAATGGCCGTCGTGCGTGACTTCGGCGAGGCCAGGCGGCTGATAGCCGTGCTGAACGAGAACGGTAAACTCAACGAGGCAGCTTTGCGCGCCTTCGCCAGGCAGCGGAAATATGAGGAGACGGTCGCAGCACTTGCCGAGCTGTCCGGGTCGAGCTTGGAGGTGGTGCGCCCGCTGATGCAGAGTCTGCGTGACGACGGCGTGCTTATTCCCTGCAAGGCCGCCGGTCTAGGCTGGGAGACCGTCAGCGCCGTCCTCAACAGCCGCTTTACCTCCGGCTCGCTGGGGTCGCACGAATTGGCCAAGGCCAAAATGCAATTTGCCAAGCTGACAATGGAGGACGCGCGCCGCATGCTCAGGTTCTGGCAGGTCCGGTCGACCTCGCTCAATTGAAACGCGGGGTGCGCGGCATTGCCGCAGCGCCCCGCGGATCATTCCGTGCCTCACGCCGCGCGACCAAGCTCCGCGCCGAGATGCTTCAAGCGCGGCATCACTTCGTTCTTCAAAAGCGAAAGCGAATGACGCCAGGCCTCGGGCTTGTGCTTGTAGTCGAACCCGAACGCCAAAAGCGTGCCGAACCCGCCGACCTCGCGATAGATGTTCTCGATCTTCTCGGTGACGGTCGCGGGCGAGCCGACGATCCAGTTGTGGCGGGCGCAATATTCGACCGTAACATCGCTATCGGGCACGTCGGGCGCGGCCTTGAGATAATCCTTGAAGCCGAAGTGACCGAGCAGCGGCAAGAAATACTCGCCCATCATCCGCCCCATCATGTCGCCAACCGACAGCCGCCACGCCTCTTCGTCGGTATCGGCGATAAACACCTCGCGCACCAGCCGCCAGTCTTGCCGGTTCGGCTTGCGTCCGGTCCTGGCCGCGCCGATCTCGACGGATTCCCAGTGGCTTCCGACATAGGCCGGGTTCAGGTTGAGGCTCATCGGGATGAAGCCGCGCTCGCCCGCCAGTTTCAGCGTGTCCGACCCTTTGCTCAATCCCGCGACGCCGATCGGCGGATGCGGCGCCTGCTGGGGCTTGAGGTGGGGTTTCAAGAAATCGAACATCGGCTCAGGCTTCGTCACCGTCCAGAATTTGCCCTTGTGCGTCCACGGCGCATCTTCGGTCCACATCTTGAGGATGATCTCCAGTGCCTCGCGCGTCATCTCGCGGTTCTGGCCACTCATTCCATCGACATTGAACATCGCCCAGTCGCTCGGCAGGCCACTCGCGGCGACGCCGAAATTCAACCGGCCGCCGGAGAGGTGATCGAGCACAGCGACGCGGTTCGCAAGTTCGGCCGGATGATGGTAGGGCAGCAGGAAGCCGCCTGGTCCAAGGCGGATGTTCTTGGTTTGCAAGAACGCTTGAGCTAGCAACAGATCCGGCGCCGGATGCGGCTCCCAGGGTGCGGTATGATGCTCGCCGATCCAGGCTTCCTGGTAGCCGAGTTCATCCAGCCATCGCAGCACCTGAAGGTCGAAGTCGTGACCCTCTTTCAACCCGCACTCCGGCGGATGCGAGGGCATGGCGAAATATCCGAGTTCCATGGGGCTTTTTCCTCTCGTCGTTACCTGGCGCGTCGTTGCGCGCGGAGGAAAGTACCCGCCTGGCTTGCGGCTGAATTGTGACGTGAGCATTGCACGACGCGGCATCCGAGCTACGCTGCCACGCCGCCACCGGTATTCGTCGCCGGGCTTTTGAAACATCATTCAGCCACCGCCTGCAGCCAAGGAACACGCCATGAAACGACTGATGATCCTGAACGGTCCCAACCTTAATCTGCTGGGGGTGCGGGAGCCGCATATCTACGGAACGACGACGTTGGCGCAGATCAAGGAGAACTGCGAACAGCATGCGGCGCACCTCGGGCTCGCGCTATCTTTTCACCAGTCGAACCACGAGGGCGAGCTCGTCGACTGGATCCAGTCGGCCAGGCAGACCGCCGACGCCATCATCATCAATCCGGCCGGTTATTCCTTCACCTCGATCGCCATTCTCGATGCGATCAAGGCGTTCGAGGGGCCCGTGCTTGAAGTCCACATTTCCAACATCCACGCGCGCGACGAGCATCACCGGCATTCGAAGATATCTTCGGTCGCGACCGGCGTGATCTGCGGACTGGGGCCTTACGGCTATATCGCCGCGATGCAGGCGCTGGGGGAGATGACGAAGCAATCCTGATCGGCTCTACCGCGTCCCGAACCGCGTCTCGCCGAACAGCGCCTTTTGCGTCGAGGGTTGCGAGCGCCAATATTGCGGCGGGGCTTCCACCTGTCCGCCGAGTTCGGCGGCGGCGTGCCAGCCCCAGCGCGGGTCGTAGAGCATGCCGCGAGCGAGCGCGACCATGTCAGCCTTGCCGGACGCGACGATCTCCTCGGCTTGTTTCGCCTCGGTGATAAGACCGACCGCCATGGTGTTGACGCCAACCGCCTCCTTGAGGCTTTTTGCGAACGGCACCTGATAGCCGGGTGAGAGCGGAATCTTCTGCAATGGCGAGACGCCGCCGGAAGAGGCGTCGATCCAGTCGGCGCCGCGCTTTTTCAATTCCTTGGCATATTCGATTGACTGCGCGAGGTCCCAGCCGCCCTCGACCCAGTCAGTCGCGGACAGTTTGACGCCGATCGGCTTGTCCGCCGGAAAGACCTCGCGGATCGCGTCGAACACTTCCAGCGGATAGCGCATGCGGTTTTGCAAGGAGCCGCCATATTGGTCGGTGCGCTTGTTGGCAATCGGGGAGAGAAACTGATGCAAGAGATAGCCGTGGGCGGAGTGCATCTCCAGCGCATCGAGGCCAAGCCGCTCGGCGCGCTTTGCGGCCACGACGAACGCGTCGCGCACACGCGCAAGACCGAACGCATCGAGCGCCAGCGGCGGCAACTCGCCTTCCTTGTGCGGCACCGCGGATGGACCTTCGGTCTGCCAGCCGCCTTCGGCGACCGGGATCTGCTGCCCCCCGTCCCACGGCACATGGCTCGATCCCTTGCGGCCGGCATGCGCGAGCTGCATCGCTACCGCAGTCCTGGAATGCTTGCGGACCGAGGCGATGATCGGCTTCAGCGCCGCCTCGGTGGCATCGTTCCACAGGCCGAGGCATCCCGGCGTGATGCGGCCGATGGCCTCCACATGCGTGGCCTCGATGCAGAACATCGCGGCCCCCGACAGCGCGAAGGTGTTAATGTGCGTGAAGTGCCAGTCATTGGCCTCGCCGTTCGCCGCTGAGTATTGGCACATCGGCGCCACCATGATGCGGTTGGGAAGGGCAAGGCCGCGCAGCTTTATCGGGGAAAACAGGGCGCTCATGGGGGATGTCCGGTTGAGGGGAAGGGTTGGTTGCTTCTATCTAGCGATGTCCCGTTCTTTCCTCAACCGCGCCAACGGAGGAGGAAGCGCGGGAGCAAGTTCACTCCACCAGCGTGAATTGCAGCAGCAGTGTGCGCTGGATCGGTGAGAAATTGTCGTCGGAGACCATCGTCAGAACGGTATCGCCCTCCGCCGTGACGTGCGCGTCGATACCTTCCATGTTGTCGACTTCCTGGCCGAGATCGGCATTGAAGATGCTGGGGCCATCGACCACGGCACCTGGACCTATCGATTTGAGCGGGATACGCCGGATGCGGATGCCGAGACCGCCGAGCCAGGAAAACTTCCGCTCCAATATCAGGAGATCACCTGATGGCAGCAACACCGCATCGCTGACGTCGAAATTATCGGTGCGGCGAACGCTGAATTGACCCGGCGCAGGCCCTCCGACCAGGAACGCGAGCAAGTTGCCCTGACCGTCGAGCCCCCGTTCGGAGATCGCGATCAAGGTGCCGGCGAGCGGCATGCCCCTGGGCACCATGACGAGGGCTTCCAGTCCCTTGTTGAACGGCAGCTTCTTCACTGCCGGCGGCATCGGCACCACCTCGCCGCGCGAACGGGTAAAGCCCTTCGCAAAATCGAAGCGCAGCACCTGGTTGACGCGCTCCAGCCCGATGTAGACCAGAGAGCCGTCGAGCGCGATCGATTCCGAATCGAACCAGCCTCGCGCGGTGATCGGCCTGCCGTCCGGCCCCAGCATCGGCGCGGCCTCGACGTCGGCGAGCGATGTCATCTCGCGGCCGGAATAGACGATGCGGCCGGTGAACCAGCTCCCCTT
>VAZG01000421.1 GCA_005885285.1 Alphaproteobacteria bacterium
TGTCTGTATCGGCAAGTAGGCGGCCTTGGTCTTAGGCTGTTCACCGCTTGGTACTTAATTCAGCCATCCCTTTCGAATGCTGCCGCAACATGGCGGCCCGCTTACTTGTGAACTCTGCAATAACACTGGGAAATTCAACGGGCGACCTAATCGTCGCAAGCCTCTGGGCGAATTCAAAAGCAAATTGCATGTTGGCTTGTGCTATTTCCAGCAGCTTTGCTTGATAAGCCCGCACGTTTGCGCTCGATTCGACAATGAGTACCTTCGCTTTCTCAATCAATGTTCGTTCCCTTATCCGGGCAGCGTGACCGCTGAATTACGGTGACAGTGCATTTAACTCCTCGTTGGTAACTTAGTGCACTGTCACCGTAATTCCCGAATTGATTTTGCGGACCGTTGACGCTGTTCGCCTTACCTTAGCGAAGCGACGCCGCAATGTCGGCGATCGACCTGAAAAGGACGAGTGGATCGTCTTTTGAGGGAAGGAAACCGCGTCGCGCCCAGAATGCCGCAGCTTCAACGTCAACTGCGTTGACAATCAGCGCACGCCCTCCGATGAGTCCTGCGGCCGTGACGCAGCGCTGCAGTGCATGTTTGAGCAGGCCGGTGCCAATTCCCTTGCCGACCCAATTCTGATCGGTCGCAAGCTGTCCTAGAAGCAGGCAAGGGACAGGGTCTGGCGGCTGACCGGTCCGGATGGACCGTGGCAGGCGTGATGGAACGATTGCCGTTGGCGCAAGACCATAGTAGCCGACCACGCGCTTGGCTTCATGGACGACGAGAACGGCCGTAAAGCCCTTCTCCTGGTTGGAGAGGGCTCGCGTCTTGAGCCACCAATCGAGCGATGGCTTGCCACAGGAGAACTCGTCTAGAATATGAGCCGGCGTCAGTGGTTCGGGGCCGGAGATTGTCAAGTTTCAGCTTCCGGTATCCGAGCCATCGGTCTCCCATGGTGCCGCACGTTGGAAGAGTTCAATCATTTCCGGCACGGGCGTGGCCGGTCCGGACAGTGCCGCCATGAAAGCTTTGAATCCGGCCGGACTCATTCGAATGGGTGCCGTCTCCATCAGCACCTCTTCGGCCGCACGTACGGCCGCATCACGCACGAAATCCGTGCGCGAGCGGCCACGCAGCGCGGCAGCCCGGTCGATGACGGCAATATCAGCTTTCGGCAGCCGCATCGAAAGCGGATGCTCCTTGCGCTCAACGGATCGGGGCATGACGAACCTCCATCGCAGAATATAGAGTTTGTAGTGCTTTTTGCAATACAATAGGATGAAACTGCAAATTATATCTCAAGCTGCGAGCGCCGATGGAAGCCATCCACCTTTCACAAGTCCGATCGCCCTCGACGTGAATTCCGCTTTGCATCGTCGCGTCGAACTTGTCCGTAGCCGCGAGATTCGTCCGGCTCGCGGCGCGCGGGTGGCGCGACGTAGTCAATAGCGGGGTTTGCCACTTTGCGCCGTCACAATTTACCAATTCCGACCGACCTCTTACCGCGAGTACTGATCTGTCGCTGATTGCTTTTTGGTTTGCGCGCTGTTTGCGAAAAACCAATCACTTCATCTCTTCCAGCAGCTTCCGCGCCTCACCCAACAACGCCTGAATCCCCCTTCGCTCGGCGATCGCATCCCTGGTGAACAGGCCGTGCTTGCGCGCGTTCTGGTTTGCCTTTGGCGCGCCGGATCCCTGTGCCCCGCCGTGCATGCGGCAGCGCTTCTTGCCGTGCAGCGCCGGCGAGCGGCACGCGCCGCCGGAACGGGTCTTGGCGCCGCACCGTGGGCTCGCCAGCATCGGGCCGGTATTTCTGATGTGACCGCTCATGCCTGTGCTTCCCGCTCGGCATCAGCGGAATCGTGCGCTCGCGTGGAGCGCGAGGCCTTCGGTGCATTCCGCGCTGCGGATGCCGGGTTCTTGTCCGAAACGATCACGCTCGCGTGCTGCGTGACGTTGCCGACAATGGCCTTGCCGCCGTCGCCCACCGACAGGTTCTGCACGGTGATGGCGGGCTCGCCATGGCTTCGGTAACGGTTGAGCGCCTCGATCTGGGCGGGAAACGTGCGGGCGAGCCTGCCCAATGCGCGCGCGGCGCTGTCGTGCTGGGCGATGTCTTCCGCATTCGCGAGGTGATGGGCACATCGCATCGCCATCACATGAACCGAAACCATCTGCGCCACCAGCATGGCCTCGACGGAATCCCGGGGCTTGATGCTCTTCACCATCGAAATCATGAAAGAGAGGTTGACCTCGTCGGGACTCCCGCCGCTCACGCTGGCCCTGACCAATTGCCGGAGGATGCCATCCATCGCTTCGCGGTCGGTTGCCCCCAGCGCGTTCGCCATGAGCTGTTCGCCGAGCTCCGGATCAGGATGGTCGACGGAGAATCCGTGCGAGGAGAGCCTTATCCGCGGGGGTGCGGCAGCTTTGGCCGGGGCGGTTGCGGCGATCGCCGTTGGCATAGCGAGGTCGGGAGCGATGTTCATGTCGAGATTCCCTTGGCACACGCGCGCGGCAAGCGCGCGGTTCGGCCACGCGCAGGCGATCGTTCGCCGCGGCGAGCCGGTGCAATTTCAATTGTGAGTGAGGATTTTTGGACCGCAATCGCAACCGACGCGCCCGCTATTGCGGAGCGACGGGCGTTTACAAGATTGCGGGATGATGAGGGAATGCCCCTGATTTGCCCGACGTGTCAACTTGCTTAGTCGAATGCCGGCGGCCGCCAGCTACTTTGCATGGGGTTGTTTTCGATATTTTTGGGAGCGCGCACCTTCGAAGGGGAGTTCTCCAACATCACCCGCAGTTATGCCGGCAAAGGCACGGTGCGATACGCATGCTAGCGGGTGCTCGAGTTGCTTGGCCGACCTGCATATGAATATTCCGCGGAGCGCCCAACAGCATTATACTGCAGTCTCAATTGCATAAGAGTTCGCAGTCTTATTCTGAGTGGCGCCGATGGTTTCGTCTTCAAGACGCACATGACAGGGCCCATCACCCGGCGTGATGCACTATTGCGGGCAGCGGCGCTTGCGTCCGCAAGCATGACACCGGCCGCGCCGGTTCCCAGTAGCGCCGCACCGCCTCGCCGGCCGGCCCGAAGTGAGGAAATAGATAGAGCGTTGCGAGCAAAAGTCAGCGCCAGGGAAATACCCGGCGTTGTCGCGATGGCCGCCAACGAACAGTCGATCGTCTATGAGGGCGCGTTCGGCTTCCGCGACGTGGCCACGGCGTCGCCGATGTCGAGCGATACGATCTTCCGCATCGCCTCGATGGTCAAACTGCTGACGTCGATCGCGGCGCTGCAACTCGTGGAGCGCGGCAAGCTGAAACTTGACGAGCCGGCCGGCAACATCGATCCGGCGCTCGGATCGTCCCAGGTGCTCGCCGGCTTCGACGCGAAAGGTGTTCCGCAGCTGCATCTGGCGCAAATGCCCATGACGCTGCGCCATCTGCTGACGCACACGTCTGGGTTCAGCTATCGGCTTTGGGATCCCAATGTCGTGCGCTATCTCAAGATCGTCCGCGGTAATCCGCACCTGCCGCGCACGCCGCTGATGTTCGAGCCGGGCGTCAAATGGGCCTATGGCGGCGGTCTCGACCGGGTCGGCAGGATGGTCGAAATCGCCGGTGGGCAGAGCCTCGATCGCTATTTTATCGATCACATCACGGGCCCGCTCGGCATGAACGACACCGGCTTTTCGATCACCTTGAAACAGCGCGCGCGTCAGGCCAGCCTGCATGTAAGGGATGCGAATGGAAAGCTCATTCCGCAACCTCTGGAAAAACCAACTGTTCCGAATGTGGTTTCGGGCGGAGGCGGCATCTATTCCACAGCGCCGGATTACTTGACGCTGCTGCAGGCGCTGTTGAACGGCGGAAGTCTTCGCGGGGTAAGTATCCTTCGGCCGGAGACCGTTGCCTTGATGTCCGCAAACCAGATCGGCAACCTCGAAGCGGGAATCCTCAAGACGACCAATCCGGCGCTTTCGAATGACGTGGATTTCTTTCCGGGCGTTCGATTGCGGTGGGGGCTCGGGCACATGATCAATATCGATCCCGTCGCGGACGGCCGCAAAGCAGGCAGCCTCACATGGGCCGGTCTGTTCAATACCTATTACTGGATCGACCCGACGACGCGGATTGCCGGAGTGATCATGATGCAAATCCTCCCCTTCGCCGACCATCAAGCCCTCAGGACCTATCGACTGTTCGAACGCGGGATTTGTCGCGGGATCGCGCCGGCCTGAAGATCGCCGATCGGGCTGCCGGCAAATAGCCCTGGGCCGTCCGACCGGCGAAGCTAAATCACGCGGGTTTTTTCTACCGGCCTCGATCGGCTATGCTGCAAACGCCCTCCAGATGAGGTCAAAGCCAATGAAAGAGAAAAAGGACATCGTGGAAAACTGGTTGCCGCGTTACACCGGCACGCCGCTCGCTGAATTCGGAGCCTATGTGCTCCTGACCAACTTCGACAATTACGTCGACTGGTTCGCCACGCTGCACGGCGTTTCGGTCAAGGGCGCGGATCGACCGATGCCCAACGTGACTTCGGATGGAATCACCCTGATCAATTTCGGCATGGGAAGCCCGAATGCCGCAACCGTAATGGATCTGTTGAGCGCCGTTGCGCCGAAAGCCGTCTTGTTTCTCGGCAAATGTGGCGGCTTGAAACGAAAAAATCAGATCGGCGATTTGATTCTGCCGATTGCGGCCATTCGGGGTGAAGGTACGTCGAATGATTACCTGCCGCCCGAGGTTCCCGCGCTGCCCGCGTTCGAGCTGCAGCGCGCGGTGTCCACAATGATCCGCGATCTCGGTCACGATTATTGGACAGGGACCGTGTACACCACCAATCGCCGCGTTTGGGAACACGATGATCGCTTCAGGGAGCTGCTGCGCCGGACGCGAAGCATGGCGATCGACATGGAGACCGCAACCATCTTTGCTGCAGGATTTGCCAACCACATTCCGACTGGCGCACTGCTTCTTGTGTCCGATCAGCCAATGATCCCCGAGGGCGTGAAGACCGAAGCGTCGGATCAGGTGGTGACCGCGAATTATGTCGAAAGGCATATCCAAATCGGGATCGAGGCCTTGAAGCTCGTGCGGCGGCGCGGCCGCAGCGTGAAGCATTTGCGTTTCGAGGACGATTTCGATGCAGGACACGAGACGTAAGATACGAAACATAACAAGCGTCGATCACCCAACGGACGCGCGAAGCGAAAATGCAACACAAGCGCGAGATCATCTGTAAGTCATGTCTCTGTGGCTGCGTTGCTATAGGGGAACCCTCGACTCAGGATTACCATGCAGCGCATATCGAAATGGGGGACTTTCGGATGCCCTGCTACTATTTTGATCTCGTGATAGGCGACGAGTACAAGAACCAGGGTGGTATTATCCTGGAGGATATCGACCTCGCGTCTGACAAGGCCGACCAGCTTGCAAGTGAACTTTGCTTGGTGCGTCCTGAACTCAAGGCGAAGCATTGTGCCGTCCGCGTAACCGATAGCGACAACAAGGAGCTCTATCGCACGCCGCTCGATCCTGTTCCGAGGTAGATAAAAGGCAACCCGCGCTACCTGCGGCCGCCGATGCCTGTGCGCCAGCAAGCGCCGGTGCAGACGAGTCGGTGGGCCGCGCGTATGCGCGCTGGATGGTAACGCCGCGACATTCCGGTTGCCCCCGGGGCGTCGCTTGCGAGGCGTTAACAGATCGTTGCGCATCTCACGCAAGCCCGCAGCGAAGCTTAAAAAATACGGTTACCCAATCGTCAAACCTCAGCCTTTCTTAAGTTTTTCGACCGATCTTGGTTAACGGTTCCGGCCGCTAACGGTGTTGGGTTGTGTCGATGAAAAAGCTTTCAGTAGCGGTTCTTGCTCTGCTGTTGGGTTCGGCTCTCGCCCATGCCGCGGACATGCCGGTTGCCTATCCCCCGGTGGCGCTGTGGTCGTGGACGGGCCTTTATATCGGGACGCATGTCGGCGGCGGTTTTGCAAGCTCGCATTTTTCCGATCCGGCGGGACCAGCGATCTACGGCGGCAACGTCAGAAGCCCGGCCGCGCTCGCCGGCTTCCAGCTCGGCTATAACTGGCAAATCCCCAACTCGAATTTCTTGCTTGGGGCCGAGGCGGACGCGAGTGCGTCGATCGGCGACGGCACCGCTACTTGTTTTGCCTCATCCGGTCTTTTCACATCGGCCAATTGCCGCGTGCGTCCGCGAGCCGATGGTAGCCTGACCGGCCGGGTCGGATTTGTCACCGGCCCGCATGGGCATACCCTGATCTATGCCAAGGCTGGCGTGGCCTGGCTGCAGGAGCAGATCGATATCACGACCAACTTTAGCGGGTTTACCGCATCTCCCGCAGCGACGAGCTTCGACGGTGTGCGATGGGGCTGGACGATCGGCGCGGGCGTCGAAAAGGCGCTGACACCGGCCTGGTCGGTCAAGCTGGAATACGACTACGCGAACTTCGGCGACCTCAGCGCTTCGACGCCTGGAAGCTTTGTTCTACTATTCCCGTTCGCCTTCTCAATTCCGGGCGGCGCCACCAATATCAGCCAGAACCTGCAAACGCTCAAAGTGGGCCTGAACTACAAGATCGGCGAAGACCTCTATGCGCAGTGGGAGCCCTCCGCTTCGGATTATCGCCTGAGGGGCGCGACCGATCCGGGCTATATTCCGGATGCGGAAATCGAGGTCGGCGGACGCGTCTGGTACTCTTCCGGGAAATTCCAGAAGGATCTGGGTGCGACGACGGATCCGGCGCAGCAGAGCCAACTGATATCGCGGCTGACCTACGACATGCCGGCGGCGTCGGGTGAATTGTTCGGCCGCATCGATACGTCCTCGAACATCTTCGTCAAAGGTTTTGTCGGCGGCGGCAAATTGTTGTCGGGCAATCTGCATGACGAAGACTGGCTGCTCATCGACGGCATTCCCTATTCGAACACGCTTTCAACCGTGAACGGAGATCTCGCCTACGCCACCTTCGACGTCGGCTATTCGGTCTTTCGGGGACCGAGCGCCAATGTCGGCGGCTTGATCGGCTACAACTATTTCAGGGAGAAAAAGCAGGCCTATGGCTGCGCCCAGATCGCCAACAGCAATTCCGACTGTATCCCCTCGGTTCCGAATTCCGTCCTCGTCATCACCGAGGACGACAAATGGAATTCGATGCGGATCGGCATCAACAGCGTCGTGAAGGTTACGGACAGGCTGACGCTGACCTCCGACGCGGCCTACCTGCCGTTTGTGTCGTTCACCGGCACCGACAATCATCTGCTGCGTACCGGTGTCAGCAACACCGTCTCGCCCGAGACCGGCAACGGGCGGGGCGTGCAGCTCGAAGCGATCCTCGCCTACGCGATCGCACAATCGTTCAGCGTCGGTGCGGGCGGCCGCTATTGGGCGATGTGGGCGCCCGGTAGCTCCGATACGTTCAGCCAGGGATGTCCTTGCCAGACGCTGCCGGTTCGCACCGAGCGCTACGGCGCGTTCCTGCAGGCGTCCTACAAGCTGGACGGCCTGAAGTAATTTCGGGCCATCACGCGCTCACCGTGCCGCGTTCAGCACATTGTCCAGCCGGAACGAATAGCCGACGCCGATGATGTAGTTCGGCGAATTACTGTTGAGGCCGAACGCCATGTGGAAGTCGATCTGCTGGGTCCGGCTCAGCAGATACCCGCCGCCGACATTGAACAGCGCGATGCTGGCGCCCCGCGAGGGATAGTCGCCCACATATTCGGCAAACAGCGACATCTTCTCGGTGATCTTGTTCTCGATCGCAAAGGTCGCCTCCGTGGTTTGATGGTTCGAGAAGTCCGACGGCCGAAAGAAGCTCGTGAACATGCCGCTGACGCCCCAGCCGCCGCCAAGCTCGTGCGACCACGGAAATTGCAGATAAGGTTGCAGCCCGAGGCCGGTGATCGCGGGCGTGCCGGTTGGCAGCCCCGCACCCACGACGACCGACAGGTTGGTCGCTTCCGGCAGCGCGCCGATCTGCCATTTCACCGCGGGCGTGACATTGGTGAAGCCGGTGTCGAGGGTGCCGGACAGCCGCCCGACATAACCGGGTATATCGACCAGCAACTCGAGGCATGGCGCGACGCCGAACCGCAGCCGGCTGTTGCTGCCGTCAAATGCGGCACCCGCGCTCTGGCGGGAGGTATTGATCCCGTTCTCGCTTTGAATGCTGCCAGCCGGGACCACGAGGCTCGAATTGGTCACGTCGGGACGATCGGTTGCGATCTCCGATCGGGCCGAGGGGCACTCGCCCGCTCGCGCGACGCACGGCGAGAGGAGAGCGATTGCGAGGCAGCCGAATTGCAACGAAAGACGCGGCATTGACACCAACATGGCCGATCCGTGCCGATTGATCGGCGGGTTTGCGGGGCGCACTTTTTGAGCTTCCGGTCGCGGGTCGCGCCAGTTGCCCTATTCCAGGACCCGGTGGGAGCCCAAAATAGTCCCGAAAATTCCCACTTGACTTTGACCACCTCGACCGGCCGGATGATTCAGAAGATCAGTTCTGGAACGATTCCGGGCCATGCCGGGCAATCGTTGGTTCCAAGAGGTCACGTGACTGCACAAAATCCCGGCGCCGGCAAACCGGTCGATCAGGCATCTCTCGCGAACGTGCCACGGCTGGTGACCGCCTATTTCGTATCGAAGCCGGATCCGGCGGATTCCGCGCAACGTGTTGCCTTCGGAACCTCGGGCCATCGCGGTTCGTCCCTGAAAAACTCCTTCAACGAAGATCACATCCTGGCGACGACGCAGGCGATCTGTGACCATCGCCGCCAGACCGGCCTGACAGGTCCGCTGTTCATCGGAATTGACACGCACGCCTTGGCCGAGCCGGCACTGGCGAGTGCGGTTGAGGTGTTTGCTGCGAACGGCGTCGAGATCATGATCGACGAGCGCGGCGGGTATACGCCGACCCCCGTCATCTCTCACGCGATTCTGGCTTACAACAAGGGACGAACCACGGGTCTCGCCGATGGCGTCGTTATCACGCCGTCTCACAATCCGCCGGAGGATGGCGGCTACAAGTATAATCCGCCGCATGGCGGTCCTGCCGATACCGACGTCACTTCCATCGTCGAAGGAAACGCGAATCGCTATCTGGAATCCGGGCTCAGGGGCATCGTGCGGATGCCTTACGAACGTGCCCGCCGGTTCCAGTCGACGCATCTCCACGATTACATCGGCCCCTACGTCGCCGACCTCGCCAATATCGTCGACATGGCGCTGGTGAAATCGTCCGGTGTGCAGATCGGAATCGATCCGTTGGGCGGCGCTGCCGTTCACTTCTGGCAACCGATTATCGAGCGCTACGGGATCAACGCTGCGATCGTGAACGACGCGGTCGATCCTACCTTCCGCTTCATGACGGCGGATTGGGACGGAAAAATACGGATGGATTGTTCCTCGCCGTTCGCCATGGCGAGCCTCATCCAGATGCGCGACAAGTTTGACGTCGCCTTTGCCAATGACACCGATGCGGACCGGCACGGGATCGTGACGCGTTCCGGCGGCCTGATGAATCCGAACCATTTTCTCGCCGCCGCCATCGCCTACCTGTTTGCACAGCGGCCGCAATGGGGGAAGCAAGCCGCGATAGGCAAGACGGTCGTCTCGAGTTCGATCATCGATCGTGTAGCCGGCAAGCTGAAGCGGAAGCTCGTCGAGACGCCGGTCGGCTTCAAATGGTTCGTCGAAGGCTTGGGCACCGGTGGCTTCGGTTTTGCCGGCGAAGAAAGTGCGGGCGCATCGTTCTTGAAGCGCGACGGTTCGGTCTGGACCACCGACAAGGACGGCATCGTGATGGGCCTGCTCGCGGCGGAGATGATGGCAAAGACCGGTCGCGATCCCACCCAGCTGTTCGCCGAGTTGACCGGCGAACTCGGCGTTCCCTTCTATGAGCGGATCGATGTGGCGGCGACGCCGAAACAGAAGAATGCCCTGAAAGCCGTCACGCCGGAACAGCTCAACATGAAGGAACTGGCCGGCGACCCGGTGCGCGTGGTGCGAACCAGGGCGCCGGGCAACGATCAGCCCTTCGGCGGCATCAAGGTCGAGACCGAGATGGGATGGTTTGCGGCACGGCCATCGGGGACTGAAGACGTCTACAAGATTTACGCGGAAAGCTTTCGTGGCCCGGATCATTTGAAGCGGATACAGAGCGAAGCGCAAGCCGCGATCGCGCGGGTTTTTTAGAGCATGACTGCTCTTCATGGCGTCTTTCCCTATCTCGTTTCGCCGGTTGATAGCGACGGGCGCATTCGCACTGGCGTGCTCGGCAGGCTTTGCGACGATCTCATCAAATCCGGCGTGCACGGGCTCACGCCGCTCGGCTCGACCGGCGAATTCGCCTATCTCGATGCCACCCAGCGCAGCTGCGTGGTGCAGGCCACGATCGAGGTGGCGCGCGGCCGCGTGCCGGTGGTTGCCGGCGTGGTCTCGACCTCGACGGCGGATGCCGTGGCACAGGCCACGGCCTATCAAAAACTGGGCGCCGCCGGCATTTTGGCGATTTTGGAAGCGTATTTCCCGCTTGGTGACAACGGCGTCGAATCGTATTTTCGGGCCATCGCGGACGCGGTCGATATTCCCGTCGTCATCTACACCAATCCGCAATTCCAGCGTTCGGATTTGTCGCTCGACGTGATCGCGCGGCTCGCAGGCCATCCGCGCATCGGCTACATCAAGGACGCCTCGACCAACACCGGGCGGCTGTTGTCGATCATGAACCGTTGCGGCGATGCCATCCGCGTGTTCTCGGCGTCCGCGCACATTCCGGCCGCGGTGATGCTGATCGGCGGGGTTGGATGGATGGCGGGGCCGGCCTGCGTCATCCCGCATCAGAGCGTGGAGCTCTACAATCTCTGTAGCGCGCAGCGCTGGGACGAAGCACTCGTCCTGCAACGAAAACTGTGGCGGATCAATGAGGCCTTCGCGCGCTATAACCTCGCTGCCTGCATCAAGGCGGGGCTTGCGATCCAGGGCTACGACGTCGGCGATCCCGTGCCGCCGCAAGCCGCGCTCACCGCCGACGAGCGCAAGGTGGTTGAAGCGGTGCTGCGGGATGTGAGTTGAGGGAGGTTGAACCCGGAACGAGGTTCGATCGACATACGCCCACGCTTCGGCGAATTCACGCTGTGGGGCGACTTTCGCCGCTTACCTGACAGAACGGTTCTGATACGTTGGCGGAAGGACCGCAAACGGGAGAATTTGATGCGCAGATTTTTGACGGTGCTGGCGGCGCTTTCGACCTTGAGCCTCACCAATTGCGGCTATAACGCCATCCAGAGCAATGACGAGCAGATCAAGTCGAACTGGTCCGAGGTCGTCAACCAGTATCAGCGCCGCGCCGATCTGGTGCCGAACCTGGTCAATTCGGTGAAAGGCTTTGCGCAGCAGGAAAAGGACGTGCTGCTCGGCGTCACCAACGCTCGCGCCAAGGTCGGCAGTATCCAGGCCACGCCCGAAGTGCTCAACGATCCCGCCGCGTTCCAGAAATTCCAGGCCGCGCAGGGAGAACTCTCCAGTGCGCTTTCGAGATTGCTGGTGGTGACGGAAAACTATCCGCAGCTCAAATCGGACGCGCTGTTTCACGATCTGATGTCGCAGCTCGAGGGCACCGAAAACCGCATCACGGTGGCGCGCAACCGCTACATCAAATCAGTGCAGGACTATAACGTGACCATCCGCTCGTTCCCCACCAACCTCACCGCGATGGCGTTCGGCTACAAGGAAAAGCCGAATTTCACGGTCGACAATGAAAAGGAAATCTCGACCGCGCCCAAGGTCGATTTCAATCCGACGCCCGCGCCGGCCAAGTAACGGGACCATCAGCTTGTCCGCGACATCAGCAGCAAGGGCCTTCATTCTTGCGCTGACGCTATGCTGGTTCGGCGCAGCCCACGGCGATGTCGCGGTGCCGCCATTCACGGCGGAGGTCGTCGACCAGACCGCGACGCTCTCGAGCGGCGATATTGCCGCGCTGACGCAAACGTTGCGGGATCTGCAACGGCGCAAGGGCAGCCAGATCGCGGTACTGATCGTGCCGACCACGCAGCCCGAGACGATCGAGCAATATTCGATCCGGGTGGCGGACGCCTGGAAAGTCGGACGTAAGAAAATTGACGACGGCGCGCTCATGGTGATCGCCAAGAACGACCGCCATCTGCGCATCGAAGTCGGCTACGGCCTCGAAGGCGCGCTTACCGACGTCACCACCAGGCGCATCATCGATGAGGTCATCACGCCGAAATTCAAGAGCAGCGATTTTGCCGGCGGCGTCAGCGCCGGCATCAACCGGATGATCCGGGTAATCGATGGCGAGCCGCTGCCGGCGCCGGAGCCGCCACATTGGAAAAATTCGACGTCGTTCGATCCGACCGACCTGTTCAATCCGTTCCTGATCATCCCTGTGCTGCTGGTCGGCGGCCTCATGCGAAGCATGCTGGGCCGGCTGGTCGGCTCGGCCGCCGCCGGCGGTCTGGTAACGCTGGTCGCCTGGTTTTTGTTTGGCTCGCTGCTGGCGGCGGTGCTGGCGGGCGTGATCGCCTCGGTGTTCGTAATGTTCGGCGACAGCATCACCTCGCCGCAGCCGGCGGGCCGCCGTGGCGGATCAGGCGGTTGGGCCGGCGGCGGTTACGGCGGCTCGTATTCCGGCGGCGGCTCGAGTAGCAGTTCGAGCGATAGCGGCAGCTTTAGCGGCGGCGGTGGCGGCAGTTTTGGCGGCGGCGGCGCATCCGGGAGCTGGTAGCATGGGGCTCAAGCGCATCGGCAAACACCTTCTCGAGCACCGCTGGCGAGTGCGGCGGATCTTTCCACCCCGCGTGCTGGCCGCGATCGAGCAGGCCATCAAGGCCGGCGAGGCCACCCATTCCGGCCAGGTGCGCTTCGTGGTCGAAGGCGCGCTCGACGGCGCGCCATTGTTTCGCGATCAGCCGGCACGCGAGCGCGCGCTGGATACCTTCTCGCATTTGCGCATCTGGGACACCCATCACAACAACGGCGTGCTGATCTATCTCCTGCTCGCCGACCGCAAGGTCGAGATTGTCGCCGATCGCGGCATCGACGCCAAGGTTGGGGCGGAGGGTTGGCAGAAGATCTGCCGCGCGATGGAGAGGGACTTCCGTGCGGGTAATTTCGAAGCCGGCGTGATCAATGGGATCGCGGCGGTGTCGCGAGAGCTCGCGGCGCATTTTCCGAAGGATGGCCGCAACCCCAATGAGCTGCCGGACAAGCCTGTCGTGATGTAGAGATTGATCCCGCAAAACTGCGGATCGATTTTCTGAAAAGATCATGTTCAAATAAAAGATGGAGCGATTCGCAGGAAGCCATCCCGCTCCTAGTCTGATTATTTATTGCTGTCCTCGGGTGCGCGCTGCGCATGGAAGCCGAGTTGCCCAGCGTCCGCTTTGCGCGCCAAAGGCTGCCGTTAGTAAACGGTCGGATTTTGCCTGTCAGTACCGTCGGCCGGGATCACCCAAGGGGACGTGGCGTTGACCAATGGTGGCATGAACCCTGCATGGGCTGAACCAACCGGGTGTTCCTCGTTCACGAATATTCCTCATCAACGAAGGTCACAATGCTTATCACTCTTGTCGCTATTCTCTGCAACGGCCAGCTATGCCTGGAGAAAGTCGTCACCACCAGTGAGCAGTCGGGCATCACCATGACCGCCTGTCAGGTCAACGGGCAAATTGGCATTGCCGATTGGCTTGCCAATGGTCCGTATCATGAGTGGAGGCTACAAAGTTACAAGTGCGTCATGGGCAAATACATTCCCAAAAGCCAAGCATGAAGCGAGCCAACCCCTCGCACGAGGGGTTGGCTCTTAGGCTTGCCCTTTTTGTCTTGCCTTTTTGTCTTGCCTTTTTCGCATTGCCTTTTTCGCGATGGCCGGGCGCGAGAAAAGCGCTTTTGAAGCGGGAGCCGAATCTGGCCCCCGCAGAGTCGACCTGTTTCGGAGTTGCAGGATTTGGAAAACTGACGCAGAGTTTCGGATAGCGCCGGATTTCAACCGGCTCAACGTCAGTAGGGAGTACCCATGATCAAGGTAAGCGTTATGTATCCCAATACGCCTGGAGCGCGCTTCGACCACGCGTACTACCGCGACAAGCATATGCCGCTGGTGAAGACCCGCATGGGGGATGCCTGCAAGTACTACACGGTCGACAAAGGCGTTGCGGGCGGAGCACCCGGCGCTCCCGCAACCTATGTCGGGATGTGTCACATCTTCTGCGACTCGATCGAGGCATTCCAGGCCGGGTTTGGGCCTCATGCCAAGGAGATCATGGGGGACATCCCCAACTATACCGACCAGGCCCCGGTGATCCAGATCAGTGAGGTCGTCGTCGGCTGACGACGTGGTGGCTCCTCGTAGCGACCGGCTTGACAGTGCCGGTGCATCGGAGGAGCATCGGGTTTGTCGCCGCTGGCGACGTATCCGTGGAACCAAGAGCAGGGGAGGTTCAATGACGCCACCTCCGCAGAGACAGCCGCTGACTGCGATAGTATCCGTTCGGACTATGGCATAGCGGCAAAGCCCACGAACGGCACGCCGGGAAAAGGTTTAAGCGGGCCGCATCAGTGAGGCATGGCCCCTTACCTTCCCGGCGCTGTGTTGTGAACCCGTCACCTTTCACGCCACCGCAAGTCAGATGTCATGGAGCCAAATCGCCGTGCGCGGAGATGTGGTTCGCAATATTTTGCTGTAATTTTCCAAACGGAACCCTTGCAGCGATACTTCTCGGAGCGACAACGCTTGGAGTGATCATGAGCAGCGATCATGAGTAGCGCGAGGCTGAAACATTACGGCTGGGGCCGTGAAGGCGAAGGGATGACCACCGACGAGCGGCAGTTCGTGCTCGGCCGCTACCGCGCGAAATTTGCAACTGATACATTCGACACCACGGCTGTTCCACGCCTTGAAGACCTCGCCTTGCGGCCACCGCGTGTCACGCCGCCGGCTTCACTCGCCGCATTTTGCACGAGCGAACGCTATGACCGCCTGTCGCACGCCTACGGCAAATCCTATCCGGATTATGTCAGAGCGATGCTTGGCGATTACGATTGTGCGCCGGATGTTGTCGCCTACCCACGCAACGAAGCGGAGATTTCCGCCGTGATGGACTGGGCCGGCGGGCTAGGCGCCTCGCTAACGCCGTTTGGCGGCGGGTCGAGCGTCTGCGGCGGCGTCGAGCCGCGTGTCGATGGCATCAGGTACAAGGCCGCGATCACGCTCGACTTGCGCCATCTCTCCAAGGTCGTCGAGGTGGACCTGACGTCGCGCGCCGCATTGATCGAAGGCGGCACCTATGGTCCCGCGCTGGAAAACCAGCTCAAGCCGCATGGCCTCAGCTTGCGGCATTTTCCGCAGAGCTTTGAATATTCAACCCTCGGCGGCTGGATCGCGACGCGATCCGGCGGTCATTTCGCGAGCCTCTACACGCATATCGATGATTTCGTTGAAAGCCTGCGCGTGGTGACGCCGCGCGGCGTCGTGGAGACGCGCCGGCTGCCGGGATCAGGTGCAGGCCCCAGTCCGGATCGCCTGTTCATCGGCTCGGAAGGAACGCTCGGCGTGATTTCGCGCGCCTGGATGCGATTGCAGCCGCGTCCGAAATTCCGCAGCGGTGCGTCGGTCCGTTTTCCTGCGTTTTTCGATGCGGCGCGCGCCGTGCGTGCCGTCGCGCAAGCAGGCCTCTATCCGTCGAACTGCCGCATTCTCGATCCGCAGGAGGCTTTCAACACCGGTGCGGCGGACGGCAGCGTTGCGATCATGGTGCTCGGCTTTGAGTCCGGCGATCATGCACCGGACGCGCGGATGGCGCGCGCGCTCGAGTGTTGCGCCGACCATCGCGGCACGCCGGAGCAGGCTGAGGCCGGCGACGCGCATCGCGAGGGCGCGGCAGGGATCTGGCGCAACGCTTTTATCCGTATGCCTTATGCGCGCGAATTTCTGACGCCGGCGGGCCTCATCAACGATACGTTCGAGACCGCCATCACTTGGGACCGGTTCGAAAGCTTTCATGACAGTGTCAAAGCCGCGACCGAGCGTGCCATCCTGGAAGCGACCGGCGTGAAGGGCGAGGTCACTTGCCGCTTCACCCATATCTACCCGGACGGGCCCGCACCCTATTTTTCGTTCCACGCGCTCGGCCGTCACGGCGCTCTGCTCGGGCAGTGGCAGGCCATCAAGAATGCAGCCGGCGACGCGCTGATTGCGGCCGGCGGCACCATCACCCATCATCATGCCGTCGGTCGCGATCACAGGCCTTGGTATGACCAGCAGCGGCCCGACCTTTTCGCCGCCGCATTTCGCGCCGCCAAGCGCGAACTCGATCCGCAAGGCATGCTCAATCCGGGCGTGTTGATTGATCCGTAAAAGTGGGGCTGGCGAGCTTCACGCGTGCAAATTCTATCCGCGTCGTCCCGGCGAAGGCCTGATGGCGGGGCGCTTTGCACCCGAAAATGATGCTTAACGAAATCTCTATGGCAAGCGCCGAAATCTCTCTTCAACGTAAGGGTGCACGGTAACGCTTTGATGCTTGACTGCGCAGCGCACTGCGGAGGCTTTCGGCATCATGATCAAGCGTACCCTTTGGCCATCGCTCTTCCTGCTGATCGTATCGGCCGTCGTTCAGGCCAGCGCTGCCGAAATCAAACACGGCTCCGAAGCGATCTGGGTCGATCCGGGCTGGCGACGAACGGTCGTGCGCTACTCGATCACCTTCGACGAGCGCGGGATGAGCACGACCGTGTTCGACTTCGAGACCGTGGCTCTCGACCACAAGGGAGTCGAGGCAATCTCCCAACAAGTCTTTGCCTATAACAGCTATTTCGATGAATTGGTCGCCAGCGATCTTGCGACGGTAAAAGCGGATGGACGGGTCATCGCGGCCGACGAACGGGCCATTCACGACGAACCAGCATCGGTCGATATCTCTTCGCCCTATTTCGGTGAGCGGCGAAAGAGGATCATTGCGTACCCGGACGTCGCCCCGGGCGACAAGGTGAGAGGCCGGCTTGTCTATAAGGACAAGCGGCCTGTATTCGCTGGAGAGTTCGCTGGGTTCTGGGATCAACCGCTGGACGAACCGCCTGAGGTGATCGAGCTTACTCTCGATGGACCGGCTTCCAAGCCGGTACGAACCGTTGCGCGGAACGTCGAGCACAGCGAAGAAAGAGTCGCTAACAGGATCATCCACCACGTCCGCTTCAAGCAGGATTCGCCTCTGCCGAGGCTGACAGACATCGGCGCCTTCGACAGTGCGCGACGTTTCGAAGCCAGCACCTTCGCCGACTATGCCGCTTTCGCGGCAATGCTGGATTCTCGCAACGCCCCAATGGCGGTTCCGGACGAGACGTTGGCGAAGCTTGCAACCGAAATCGTGGGCGATGCCTCCACCACAGCGAGCAAGGTCGAGCTGCTCCATAATTGGGTGGCACGAAATATTCGCTATGTCGGGATAGGGCTTGAGGACGGAGGCCTTACTTCGCAGCCCGCGGCCGCCGTGGTCGCTTCTCGCTACGGGGACTGCAAAGCACATGCGACCCTCCTCAAGGCCTTGCTCGCCACACAAGGCATCGAAGCCAATCTCGTCGTGGTCAATAGCGCCGCGAACTACACGCTGACCGAATTGCCGACACCGAATTTCGATCACGCCATCGTCTACGTGCCGCGGCTCGATCAATATCTTGACCCGACAGCGTCGAAGGTGGCCTTCGGCGCCTTGCCGTCGTCGCTTAGCGGCAAGCCTGTCCTTAATATCGACAAAGGTCGCTTGACCAAGATCCCGGTGATATTGCCCGAGCGGTACGTTCTCGCATCCAATACCGATTATACGCTCGCGCCTGATGGAAAACGCCAGGGCCGGACCATCCTGTCGGGTGTCGGATTGGGCGCGGCGATGGGGCGCTATTATGCAGAGAATCTCGAACGGACGGACCGGCAGCGCGTTGCCGGAAGGATGATCGAGAATGCCAATCTGCGAGGGACCGGCGACTACAGCTTCCCCGATCCGCGCGAACTGTCGGACGAGTATCCCATCACCGCAACCTTTCAGCTCGATGCGATCGAACTAGGCAAGCCGTTGCGTATCCGCATGCTGGCCTTGACCGATCCTCGACCGTCGCTGCTCGCGCTGAGCACCGGCGACATACGCGATCAACCGTTCCGCTGCCGATCCGCGGAGTATCGGGAGATTGCCTCGCTAAGCCTGCCCGACGGGGTCAACCTGTCCGAAAAGGTGGCACCAGTCACCTATTCGGCGAGCTTCAGCGGCATGACGACCTATGGAGCTGCGAACGGCCATATCGAAGTTACCGGCGAAGTCGTTGTCGACGGCCGGACGATACGCTCACAAGCCCGCGTACAACTGAGCTTCGATACGCCGGTTTGCCCGGCAGAATTCGTTGACGAGATCAAAAAAGGTTTGGCCGAGTTCAACGAATTCCAGCGTGGCCCCGTCGGCTTGGCGCCGAAACACGTTCCATACGTCACAGTAATCAGCCCTGAGTACAGCCAAGGCGTGAGTGCCTTCGGTACCAAGAATTATGAACTGGCCTTGACATGGCTGAAACCCCTTGCCGAAAAGGGGCACCCGAACGCGCAGTATTATGTGGCATGGATGTGCGAGAATGGGCTCGGGGTTGCGATAGATCTTCGCGAAGCTGCTCGCTGGTATCGGCTCGCTGCCGAACAAGGCGACACATTCAGTCGAACGCGTTTGGGCTATCTTTACGAGAAGGGGCTGGGAGTTGCGCGCGACGATAAGCTCGCCGCGCAATGGTACGCCAAGGCCGCAGACGCTGGAGATCGGCAGGGTCAGTTGTATCTGGCGACCATGTATCGGGAGGGTCGGGGAGTTGCCCGAGATTTCAAGGAGGCCGAGAAGTGGTTTTCGATGGCGGCGGATCAAGGTTCCGCCTGGGCACTCATGAACCTCGGGATGCTCTATACGCACGGCGGCGACGGCGTGCCGCTGGACTATGTCAAGGCGGTAGACTTGTTTCGTAAAGCAGCCGACCAAAACGATGGCGACGCCCAATATAATCTCGGGTGGGCCTATGAGAGCGGCCTCGGCGTTGCCAAAGATCAGCAGCGGGCCATCGGATGGTACAGCAAAGCGGCCAGTAACAGAAATGTTCTCGCGCTGCGCCGCCTGGACAGCCTCAGCGACAACGACAGCGGCTTTTGGTCAGCAGTTGTCCATCTTCTGAGATTTTGACCCGGCGCGCGGCCCGTTGCTACCAAACCAGATGTGAGCATCGTTAGAGGCGGTTCTTTCCTATGGCGCTCCGGTTAACAGATTTGCCTGCCACGGCACTGATCATCATCGGTATCGTGGTGCTGCTGGGGTGCGTTGTGGCTTACGAGAATTGGCGGCTGATGCGGCTGAGACAGCGGTCGGGCTATCACGGAGCCGGGTTAGGTGACGCGTACCCAAGATACCGGCCTTGGCAAGAACTGTCGCCGTGGATGCGAGCGCTACGTGTGAGTGTGTTCATTTGTTGGATCGTGACCATAGGTTCGATCAGCACGGTGGGCTACATTGAAGCCGCTGCGTTGAGGCAGCCCAAAATCGCTGATGCCGAATTCGTTTATCCTCACAATGTCAAAGGAGTAGTACGGTTATTCACGGATCAACAGGAAGGAATTTATGCGATAGCAAAACCACTGATGATTGGTTTCGGGGCAATTACTCTCGCTCTCATCGTAGTCGGTAGGCGCGTTGAAGAGGATTGGAGAGAACGGAAACTGCAGGAGGCGCTGGATCGCCTCAGCACCGAGGTCTAGCGCGGAATATCTCGCAGAAAGTGAGGGCGAAGCGAGGCCGGACGCCGGTGATTTGCCCGACGTGGCAGTCTACGTCATTGCGAGGAGCGCAGCAACGAAGCAATCTAGACTGTCGACGCGGTGGGACTATGGATTGCTTCGCTCCGCTCGCAATGACGATGAAAGGTACTACGCCTTCACCGATGGCCGCTCCCCGACGCGCGCGAACCAGGCGGCGATGTTGGCGTTGGCGGGATCGAGTGGCTGGCCGACCTGGCCGCCGAAATCGAGCCAGCAATAGAGCAGGATGTCGGCGAGCGTGAAGCGCTTGCCGCAGAGATAGTCCTTGCCGGCCATCTGCCCGTTGAGCCATTGCAGCCGGTTCGCTGCGATCTTCTTCAATCCCGGCGAGGCCTCCGGCGCGACCGGAATCCGCTTTTCGAAAAATTTCAGGGCTTCGCCGAAGCGGTAGCCGTTGGCGAGCGGCTCGGCGATATTGAGATCGACGCGCCGGGTCCACATCCGGCACTCGGCACGCTGTTCCGGGCTCGCGCCGATCATCGCTGGCGTTGGCTTCTTCTCTTCCAGATATTCGCAGATCGCGGTGATCTCCGACAGATAGCTGCCGTCATCGAGCTCGAGCGCGGGCATCTGGCCGTGCGGATTGCGCTTGAGATGCGCCTCCTGCCGGTTTTCGCCGCCGCGCAAATCGACGGTCTGCTTTGGCATCTCGATACCCTTCTCGGCCATGAACATGCGGACAATGCGCGGGTTCGGCCCGATCGAGTCGTAAAGCTTCATGCGTCTCTCCCGTGTATGCCGCAGAAGACGGTCAGTTATCGTCGAGCTTGTTGAGGTCGCGCACCGATTGCATGATCGGCTCGAAATTTTGTCGCGCGTCGAGCGCATCGAACAATTGCGCGGTGTCGGACAAAAGCCCGTGCGAGCGGGCAATCGCGATCCGCACGTCGTCCTGCGGCGTGTCGGACAGGCGGCCGTGACCGGACAGCAGGATCTTGGAATTCAGTCCCTTCAGCCGCTCCAGCGACTGGATGTAATCGCTGATGCTCCCGGAGCCGAATACGCCGCCCATCACACCGCCCGGCATCAGCGTGTCGGCGGCAAACAACAATCCCTTATCATGATCGAACAGGCTGATGCAGGCCGAGGTGTGGCCAGGCGTGTGCATCACGGTAAGACGGAAATTGCCGAGGTCGATCAGATTGCCTTCCTCCAGCCAGATGTCGATATCGATCGGCACGCTCGGCTCGTTGAACATCTTGCGCAGCATCGAGAAGTCGTCGCGCAGCATGATCTTGTTGGCGGCGAGCCGGTGCGCGGCAATGATGGTGCGGCCGGCGAAATGATAGGCGGCGCCGATATGATCGAGATGCTCGTGGCTGAGCACCACCAGGTCGATCTTCTCCGGCGGGATGCCGACGTGGTTGAGGCAGGTCAGGAGATGCGGGTAATTTGTCGACAGCCCGACATCGATCATGATGGTGCGCTTGCTGCCGACCACGAGATAGGCGTTCGCCGCGCGGTTCTTGAACCGGATCTGGTAGACGTCCGGCGCTGCCAGGACCAGGCTGCAAACATCGCTCTCGAACAGCGTCTTGAACGGGCTTGGCCTACGGTCGCTCATGGATTCGCCAACGTTGGATTCGCCGCGGTCCTGAAGGTGACGGCGTTGGACGCCCGCAAGCGCTTGCTCAGCGCATCCATGATCATCAGCGCAAACGCTGGCTGCTGGCTGACCAGATAGACGAAGCGGGCATGATTGATCCGCATCACGCGGGTGTTGGGCGCGGCTGCGATCGCGGTCGCCGAGCGCGACGAGCCGTCGATCACGGCCATCTCGCCGAAGAACTCGCCCTTGCCGAGTGTCACGATCACGGTCTTGCTGGCGCCACTGACCTTGGCGATCTCGACCTTGCCGTCGAGCACGACGAACAATTCGCGCCCAGTCGAGCCCTCCTCGAAAATGACGTCATCGACACCAAACTCGTTGATGCATTTCTCGATGGCCATGGCGCCCCTCTGCCGTTCTGGCTGGTTTCGCCGCCATGTTAGTCGGGAAATCCGGTCCCGCAAACGGAGCCGTTGCGGATTTGCCGCAGGACAGCATGGGAAAGCCGGCTCGGAACAATTCCTAAAATTTCGGTAACGCGGCCGCAATCGGAGCCTCGGTAACGATTTGGCAAGCAATGAAAGTTACCAAATGGTCAAGCTTTACTGGAGACTTCGAACGTGAGCGAACAACAGGCTGAGCCAACCAGCGGTGAAACCGGTTCCATAGGTGCCGGGCCGGCGCTGCCCCCTTCATCATCAGATGCGAAGAGCGAGCAGGTCACGGCTTCCGCGCCGGAGATCAGCCTCGTCGAGGCTCCCGGGATCGCACCCGACTACGAGACCCCCAACGCCGAAGGGTCCAAGGTCGAACTAACAAAGGATGAAGTGACCAAGATTAAAGCGATCAAGGTCGAAATCCCCAAGGTCGAAGTCTCCCAGGTTGAATTCCACAGGGTTCCGGAGCTGGAAGCAAACCCGGATACTCCGCGCATAGCGGGCCAGCGCCGGTTTGGCGCGATCGCGGCCATGGTGGCGCTGGCCACGGTGGCAGGCGTGCTTGGTGGCACGCTGGCAGCCTCAGGCATCGGACATCTCATCGGCGCGGCGGAGACTTCATCCGCCAATGGCACGCTCGAAGCCTCGATCGCGCGGCTCGACGCTGAGATCGTCGCGCTCAGGGCGGACGTCGAACACACCTCCAAATTAGGCATGAGTCAGTTCAACAAGACCAGCGACCGTCTCGACAAGCTTGAGAAGGCAGTCACCGAGCCTGCCGCCAAGCTCGCCAAGCTTGGTGAGGCCGTGGACAAGCTCCGCGCAGCACCGGCGACGCCCAAGGATGTCACCGGCTCGGTCGCACCGCCCCAGACCGCGACATCCGCCGCGGCGACACCCGCGCCGGCCGCGGCCGCGCCCAAGGTCGAAGTCGCCAGGCTGCCGACGGTCGAAGGCTGGGTCCTGACCGATGTCGGCTATGGCGGCGCGCTGATCGAAAATCGGCGCGGCTCCTACGAAGTCTATGCCGGCGACACCGTTCCGGGTCTTGGCCGGATCGACGCCATCCGCCGCCAGGACGGCCACTGGGTGGTCGTGACCAGCAAGGGCCTGATCGTCCGGCGCTAATCCAAAAACGACAACACCAAGGCGCTTCACCGCGATGTGAAGCGCCTTTTCGCTTGAATAGGCGTGTTGGCGCGGTGTTAGTGGGGCATGAGCCCCACATTGCGATGTCTTGGAACAGCATTGATCCTGCTTTGCAGCGCTTTGCGTGCAAGCGCGGCGCAAGACGCGGCGCTGGAGCGCGGCACTGCGATCATCGATCCCTTGGCGTTACGCGAACTCGATCGCGGCCGATTTGGGCTGACCCGTGTTCTGATGCCGGAGCGATCGGCGAACATCCCGCTGACCAACGATCGGCTGTTCGCGCTGCCGTCGATGGCGCCCGTCCGCAAGTCGCTCGACGACGAATACGAGCGCTACATTGCAAACCACAAGGCCAACCTGCCGAACGAGAGCATCGGCATTGGAACCTCGTTTGACTTCCAGCTGTTCGACCGCACGCTGCTCTATTCCCCGGACACCCGCTTTGTCCTGTCGGGCATCGTCAACCGCATGGATCGCGCGTACCTCGCCGAAGCGCATTGCGGCGAGATCAGGCTGATCTACCGCCTGACCCGCACAGCGGTACCCGAGACCAGTGATGCGGCATCGCCCCGAGATTTGTCCATGACCGGCGTCGAGCTCGCGCAAAAACTGACAGCCAAGGACGGTCCGCTCGATCTGGTCGCACCCGAAAATATCAACCGCATCGAAACCAATTTGCAAATCGCGCACGCGCCGAAATCGCCCGTGCGGGATTTCCGCACCGACTATCTCATGAAGGTGTTCGACTACAACGCGCAATCCGCAAGTTTTGAAGAAGCGCCGCTGGAAAACCAGATCGATCGCGAACGACTTCTCGCCGATGAAACGCTCAAGCGCGATTTCAAGGCATGGCTGCTCGAGCCTAAAAATTTCCGCGAATTCGACCGCGGCACGATCCTGATCCCGGAGCGATTCCTGGCCAAGGGCGCGGTCGCCGTGACCCCGGTCGGCTTTGCGCCATCGGATTTACAGCCGGCTTTCGGTCTGACGCAGGGCGAGGGCGCAAGTGCGGTGTTCAGCGAGGGCGACGTCGTTGCGGCGCTTAAGAAGGCGGCCGAGGACGGCACGGCCTTGCAAAATGTCCGCTCTATCGCAGGCTTCGAGCGCCGGCTAAACGACATGACCTGTTCGGGCTGCCATCAGACCCGCGGCATCGGCGGCTTCCATTTCCCCGGCGTCGACTGGATGGCGGCCAAGCCGTCGAACTCGACGGTGGTACCGGCGTCGCCGCATTTCTTCGGCGATCAGGTCCGCCGCCGCGATATCCTTGCCTCGCTGCGCGATGGAAGGCGTCCGGATTATTCGCGCGGCTTCTCCAGCCGTCCGCAACTGCGCGGCAGCACCGAGCTTGCCGGCACCGAATATAAGGACGGCTGGGGCGCGCATTGCTATCTGCAACACGCCAACGCCGCCGAAAACGATCGCAGCTTCCGTTCCTGGACCTGCGCCGAGGGCCTCGCGTGCCAAGGGGCGAGCCCGGCGACGCGGATGGGCATGTGTTTCGTGAAAAGCCGCTAAGAATTCGAACTGTGCAATCGCGCTCAAGCACTTCTCCCTCGCCCCGCGCTTGCGGGGAGAGGGCGGGGTGAGGGGCCGCTGCCGCAAATTCTGAAGAGGAGGAGTGCGCGGAGACTCCCCCTCACCCGAAGCCTTCGGCTTCGACCTCTCCCCGCATCCGCCTTCGCCCGAAGGCGGGCTTCGGCGGACATGAGCGGGGCGAGGTGGTACGGATAGAGCGGCCAGATTGACAGTGGGCTTACTAATCGTGTCTCATCGTCCGCAAAAGCTCTTGGGACGGAAACATGGACGACATCATTATCGTCGGCGGCGGCATCGGCGGGTTGACGCTGGGGCTCGCGCTGCACGCGGCGAACATTCCCTGCCGGATCTTCGAGTCGGCACCCGAGATCAAGGCCGTCGGGGTCGGCATCAATCTGCTGCCGCACGCTACCAAGGAGCTTGCGACGCTCGGGCTCGAAGGCGCGCTGGCGCGCGCCGCGATCGAGACCGGGGACGCGACCTTCTTCAATCGGTTCGGCCAATTGATCTATCAGGAGCCGCTGGGACGCGCCGCCGGCTACGATCATCCGCAATTCTCAGTTCATCGCGGCGATCTGCAGAGGGTGCTGCTCGATGCCTTCCGCGCCCGCGCCGGGCACGACCGGATCGTCACAAATCATCACTGCCTCGGCGTCGAGCAGGATGATGCTGGGGTTGCCGTGACATTTTCCGACGGCCCGAACAGCGCGGCGCGCTCTAGCGTGCACGGCCGCGTCGCGATCGCCTGCGACGGCATCAACTCGGCGATCCGCAAGCAGTTCTTTCCGGACGAAGGCGAGCCGCGCTATTCCGGCGTCAACATGTGGCGCGGCGTGACGCGGTGGAAGCCGATGCTGTCGGGCGCCAGCATGGTGCGGGCGGGATGGCTGTCGCATGGTAAGATGGTGATCTATCCCATCCGCGCAGCCACCAGCGACGGATTGCAGCTCGTCAACTGGGTTGCCGAGATCGAGACACCGAACTATCGCAAGCGTGACTGGAACCGCGAGGGCTCACTGGAGGATTTTATCGGCCCGTTCGCCGATTGGCATTTCGACTGGCTCGACGTGCCCGCCTTCATCCGCGCCGCCGACAGCGTTTTGGAATTTCCGATGGTCGATCAGGACCCGCTGCCGCGCTGGAGCTTTGGCCGGATCACGCTGCTCGGCGACGCCGCGCACCCGATGGTGCCGCGCGGCTCCAACGGCGCGGGACAAGCGATCCTTGATGCGCGGGCGCTCACAGCGGCGCTACTGCAAAACGCCGATCCGGTTGCAGCGCTTGCTTCTTACGAAAACCAGCGGCTCGAGGCGACCGCGCGCGTCGTTTTGACCAACCGCGCCAATCCGCCGGACGCGATCCTGCGCGAAGTATTCCAGCGCACCCACGACCGGCCGTTCAAGGCGATCGAGGATGTCATCAGCCGCGATGAATTGGTCGCGCTGTCGGAGGGCTACAAGCGAATTGCCGGCTATTCGAAGGATGCCTTGCGCGGGTAGAAATCGCGTCAGCCTCAGCGAATTGTGTTAGAAAGCGATAACTAAAACAAGAACCGTCATTGCGAGCGCAGCGAAGCAATCCACAGTGCGGCATTGCGACTCTGGATTGTTTCGTCGCGGAGCCTGTCATCGGGCGGCGTTCGCGCGACCCGTTGGCTCCTCGCAATGACGATTAGAGGAGGACGACGATGGCGATTTCTCAAGGCAGCTGCGCGCCGGTAATCGATGTCGCTGAGTTCATCGACCAGCAGCCGGTCGGCGGCTTTCAGATCGAATTACTGCTGACCTGCGCGGCCGTGCTGTTCCTCGACGGCTTCGATACCCAGGCGATCGGTTATGTCGCGCCTTCGATCGCCAAGGAATGGGGCATGACGCGGGGTGCGCTTGGTCCGGTGTTCTCCGCCGGCCTGTTTGGGCTGATGATCGGCGCGCTGCTGTTCGGGCCGC
>VAZG01000422.1 GCA_005885285.1 Alphaproteobacteria bacterium
GGCGGCGCGTCGGCGTTGTCGGCATCGTCCGGCGGCAGTTCGGCGTCGGTAGCCTTGTCGTCGCCCTTCGCCGCGGTGTCGGGTGCGCCATCTGGCTTCGCGCCCGGCTTTGCGTCCGCGGGCTTTGAGTCCGAAGGCTTGGCATCCTTCTTGTCGCGCGCGTCTTTCTTGTCGCCCTTCTTGTCGGCGGCCTTGTCAGACTTTTCGGACACCGGCTCGCGCATTGCGACGCGGTCGTTGAGACCGAGCATGACCACGATGGCGTCGGGCTTCTCGGTTGCAAGAATGCCCTTGGCCGCCGCGGCCCAGTCGGCCGGATCGCCCTTTGGCTGATATCGGATCAGGCCGGAAGTGGTCTTGTGCTTGCGGATCACGCCCATGTCGGGCTGTTCGGTGTAGGCGTCCTCAAGACCATAGGCGAGCCAGTCCGCCATGCCGTCGCCGAGCACCAGGACGTTGCGTTCGGGCACGGTCGCGTTCTCGCGCTTCTCCGGCGGAGGGGCTTTGGAAAAATCCTGGATTCGTTTCGGGGCCTGCTGCTGGAACGGTGCGAACAGGTCGCCACCGAACCAGCCGCCGCCGCCAAATCCGCCGCTGCGCGGCGCCTGCCGCGGCGGTCCGCCGAAGTTGAAAAACTGCGCCGATGCCGGCCCAACCAGGGCAACCATGAGTGCAACCGCAACGCCCAGCGCGATCAGCGGGCCGGTCTCGGTGAACACCTTGAAGAACGATTTCGGTTTGGACATGCGGCCCGATCGGAAGCGAAAATTCGGCAGTCGCTACGACAAGTATAGTAGCGGAATCGGGCCGCAAGCGGGCAGATTCGTAAGCCATAAACGGAGCATTGGCCGCACCCGTCAAGGGCTCGGGGCAAATGTCCTGTTCAGGGTTACTTTGGTCTCGAAAGGGGTCTTTATCGGCCCCGGAGACGTTCCAGCACGTCGGAGGAGGCAAACCCATCGGCGGGCGCGCCAATCGAAGCCTGGAAGCCGCGCAATGCCTCCCGGGTCTGGCCGCCGAACTGGCCATCAGGGATGCCGCGGTAGAAGCCGCGCTGGGCCAGCAATTGCTGCAGTTCCAGCCGCTCCGCGCGCGACAGTTCCCGCTCCTGCCGGGGCCAGGCCTGCACGAAGGGCGGACCGCCACGCAGGCGGTCGGCGAAATGACCGATCGCGAGCGCGTAAGCCTCCGCCGGGTTATATTTCATGATGACGCGGAAGTTCTGCAGCATCAGGAAACCCGGGCCTTCGGCGCCGGCCGGCGCCAGCAGATACGCTTTTTCGCTCGTGCGCGGAAACGGCTGACCGCCTGGGCGCTTAAGGCCGAGTTGCTCCCATTGCGTCATCGTCATGGCCTTGGCGCGGTCCGCCAGCATGTAATTGAAACCCTTGGGCACCACGACCTCGTAGCCCCAGCTCTGGCCCGCCTGCCAGCCATCCTTCTTCAGATTGTTGGCGGTAGAGGCGATCAGATCGGCGGGATCATCGACCACGTCGCGGCGGCCGTCGCCATCGGCATCGACCGCGTAGCGCTTGAAGGCGGTCGGCATGAATTGGGTCGGCCCGAACGCGCCGGCCCAGGAGCCGCGCAGCTGTTCAGGCTTGAGATCGCCGCGATTGAGGATCTCCAGCGCCGAGAGGAACTCGTCCCTGAAATAGGCCTGGCGGCGGCCGATGCAGGAAAGCGTCGCGGTCGATTGCAGCACGCTGCGATCGCCGATCTGGGCCGAGTAATTGGATTCGATGCCCCAGATCGCCGCGATCGCATAACGATCGACGCCATAGGCATTTTCGGTGGCATCGAACTGCGCCTTGTATTGGGCGAGAATCTCGCGGCCCCTGGCGAGGCGATTGTCGTTCACGAGGATATCGAGATAGTCCCAGATCGATTTGGTGAATTCCGGCTGCGAATCCATCAGGTCCATGATGCGCAGATCGGGCGTGAGGCCGGCGGTGAAGCGCTGAAAATTCTCTTGCGTGATGTTGCGGCGCGCGGCGTCGGGCCACATCGAGGCGACGCAATGATCGAAGTTCGCCGCCGCCTCCCGGATTGCGCCCGCCGTCATCAGCGGATGGCCGGAAGCGCCATCCTCGCCGCTCCAGGGCAATGGGCCGCTGCCGCTTTGCGGGGCGGCCGGGGGGGTGGAGTTCGGCCCGGAGAAGATGTTGCCGAACAGGTTCGACAGTCCGCCGCCGGGCGATTGAGCGTTGGCCGCGCCGCACACGAGCAGGGCAGCCGCCAAGATGACCACCGCCGCCCGCGTTTTTGTCAATGGTTCCATCGGTTGCGTCATGTCCCCACCCCGCTGCCGTCAAACTCAGGCTTAAAATTCAGGCTTTCAGGAGGCCCCATCACCGTTTCCAATAGTTTAACAAAAGCGAAGTTTTCAACTTGGAGCCTATGCGGCCGCTCTTGCCCTCTGCCGCAAAGGCGCTACCAACATGCGACCAAACCTGCTGTCCCGCTGTTCCAGGATATCCGTCTCCCCATGAAAATCCGCAAAGCCGTCTTTCCGGTCGCCGGCCTCGGCACCCGCGTCCTGCCCGCCACCAAGGCGATGCCCAAGGAAATGCTCACCATCGTCGATAGGCCGCTGATCCAATATGTAGTCGACGAGGCCAAGGAGGCCGGCATCGAGCATTTCATCTTCGTCACCGGCCGCAACAAGGGCGTGATCGAGGACCATTTCGACCGCATGTTCGAGCTCGACGCAACGCTTGCCGCGCGCGGCAAGAAAGCCGAGATGGACGTCCTGGCCGAGAGCCAACCCGAAGCCGGCGCCATGAGTTTCACCCGCCAGCAGGCGCCGCTTGGGCTCGGGCATGCGGTGTGGTGCGCGCGCGACATCGTCGGCGACGAGCCGTTTGCGGTGGTGCTGCCGGACGAATTGGTGCTCAACACGCCGGGCTGTCTTGCGCAGATGATCGAGGCGGCAAGGAAGCTCGGCGAAAAATCCAATTTGATCGCGGTCGAGGAAGTGCCCGCGCACCTCACGCATCAATACGGCATCTGCGGCGTCGGCAAGCGGCACAAGCAGGCCAACCTGTTCGAGGTTGACGGCATGGTGGAGAAGCCGCCCAAAGGCACCGCGCCCTCCAACCTGTCGATCACCGGGCGCTACATCCTGCAGCCTGAGATTTTCGCGATCCTTGAGAAGCAGGAACGCGGTGCCGGCGGCGAGATCCAGTTGACCGACGCCATGATCGGCCTCTCGAAGACGCAAAAGTTCTACGGCGTCGAATTCGAGGGTGACCGCCACGATTGCGGCTCGAAGGCGGGCTTCCTGCACGCCAACATCGCCTACGGCATGGCGCGCCCCGATTTGCGCGAGGCCTTGCGCACGCAGATGAAGAAATACCTGGAGAAGTGACGGCGAAGAGCGCTAGCGCTTTTCGCCGTCATTCCGGGGCGATGCGAAAGCATCCAGCCCGGAATCTCGAGGTTCCCCGATGTGCAATTGCGCATCTGAGGTCTGGTGCTTGCGCACCATCCCGGAACGACCACTGCTAAGCGGCCAGCGCCAGTTTTGGAAAGCTCGCCAGCACCGACTGGTTGCGGCCATTGGCTTTCGCGGCGTAGAGCGCCTTGTCGGCGGCATTGACGAGCCCGGTCCAATCCATCCGCGGCACCGGCGTCAGGCTCGCGACCCCGATGCTGATGGTGGAGATCGCGTGCTGGTCCGACGATCCCTCGACTTTCAGCCTGATGGTTTCGGCAACCCGGAGCGCATCCATCGCAGCTAGCCCGGGCAGCAGCACGGCAAATTCCTCGCCGCCGTAGCGCGCGGCGCAATCGCCGGGCCGCCGCACCGAGTCCGAAATGCAGATGGCGATCGAGACAAGCACTTGATCGCCGGCCTGATGCCCGAAGCTGTCGTTGTAGGCCTTGAAATGATCGGCATCGATCATCAACAGCGCGACTGGCGACGCTTGACGCGCCGCCCGCCGCCATTCGGCATCGATGACGGCATCAAATTTGCGCCGGTTGCGCAACCCCGTCAGCGAGTCGGTGGTGGCGAGCTCCTCGAGCTTGTCCTCGGCCTTCGCGCGGCGGCCGATTTCGCGCGCCAGAAACAGCGTCACCGCAAGCACGAAGGAGATCAGAGCTATCATGACGGCGCCGATCCGAACCGCTTCTCTGCGCCAAAGGTTGAGGATGCTGCCCAACGGCTTTCCGACGACGACGAAGAGTGGACTGGTGCCGTTACGCCGGACATAGAGCCGCGGAATGGAATCGACCGGACCCGGCCCCGCATATGACCCGCCACTCGGCAGGTTCTCCGGGTCCCAGTCCGGACGCCGATCCGCCAAATTGGTGCCGATGATGTCGAGGTCGAACGGCCGGCGCATGATGATGGTCCGGTCGGAGCGGAGCACGGTGATGGTATCGTCTTCGCCGAGGTTGAGGCGGCCGAACAGGTCGTGGAAATACGAGAAGCGGATTGAGCCTGCGACCACGCCGAGGAAACGGCCGTCGCGAGCGGTGATGCGCCTGGAGAGCACGATCGCATAGGCGCTTCGATGCAGCATCGGACGGCTGATGAAGAGGCCTGCGTCGGACTGCTCGCGGTGCACCTTGAAGTATTCTTCGTCGCTGCGGTTTTCGGGCGGCGGATCGAGCGTGGAGGCATCGACCGTGAGCCGTCCCTTCGCATCGAACACCTGGATCGCGCCGAAGTGCTTGGCGGTCGCGGCATGATCGAACAAGATCAGGTGCCGGATCGGCTTGCTGACACTCTCAATCTCCGGCAGCATCATGTTGCTCGCGACGGCGCGCAGCGAGAGATCGTAAAGTTCGATGTTGCGGCTGATATCGGCGTCGATGCTCGAGGCGAGGTTCTCAAGGGTCTGGCGGGCGAGTTCTTCCTCGCCGCGGCGCATGTCGAGCATGACGTTGACGCAGATGGCGGAGAAACCGATGACGGTCACGATCGACGAGACGATCAGCAGCTTTGCCGATAACCGCCAATGCCGCCTCGCTGAGCCTATGCCCGGTCCGAATAGCATCCATTCGCTCCCAATCTCTCTGGATGCGCTCGAAATATTGCTTTCGGCTTAAATGGCGACAACCGCCGCCCAATCAGTTAACGATTGGTTGCCGGGATCGAGCGGGGCAGCGCGAGTGGCACTACCGGAGGCAAAAATGACAAAATCCGCGTTTGATAAGGTCAAGAGCGGCCTCGTCGAGGCCAAGGCGTACCTCGAAGGATCAGAAAGCAAGCGCGGCTACGGAATCCACGTTCCCGCCCGCGTCAACGTGAAGAAAATCCGCGCGCGGCTCGGTCTCTCCCAAGAGAGTTTTGCGCAAACCTACGGGTTCGCGCTGTCGGCGGTGCGCGATTGGGAGCAGGGTCGCCGCCAACCTGAGCGCAGCGCACGCATCCTGCTCAAGGTGGTCGAGAAGGAGCCGGAGGCGGTAACGCGGGCCTTGGCGAAATCGGCTTGATTGTTCGCCCGGCTTTTCCGTGAACGATTACCAGCGGCTGCGCGAGTATCTGAAGAAGCAGAAGCTTCCCGAATTCGTGCTCAGCTTCGAACAGATCGAAGAGATCATCGACGCGCCCCTGCCGCGCGCCGCACAGCGGGCGTCCTGGTGGGAGACGCTGCGCAGCCCGCAGGAGAAGATGCCGCAGCGCGAGGCCTGCCGCGAGGCCGGCTACATCGCGACACGCCAGGCGGACGGCAGCAGCGTACGGTTCAAGCGGATGAAGTGAGGCAGTCGGGTTGCGGAACACAAGCCGACAAGCACTCTACTCGTCATCACCCGCCACCGGTCGGGGCAACGCGCCGCCCGATGGGGCGGCGGAATTGAGCTTTCCGCACATTTCAACAACCGCGACAGATGTTCTTTAGCTTGGCGGTTGTTCGGGCGTCTTCCACAATGAATGGGTCTTCGTAGGCAGCGCGCGAGGCATCGTTTTCAGCAGCGGCGGGCTTTTTCATTTTAGGAGGAGAAGCTGCGTCGTAACAAGCGAGCCGCTCGCTCGTGCGTTCGATCGCGCTACAGTCTGGTCCGGTGGCGTGAGCGCTTTGGGCCAATGCGCAGAGCGCCAATACTGCGAGAGTCATTTTCATCTAATTTCCTTTTGCGGGTGAGATGACGTCCTCCCCCATTATGGCGCGGTCTATTGCGTCGATCAGCGCTTGAATCTCGATGAACTTGAAGCGTGCTCGCTCGGCCTTGTCACGGTCAAAGGGAGCGGCCAGCACCTTCGCATGCGCGTCCCTATCGTCGATCATACGATCACGGGCCTTTTTCAGATTTTCGAGCCGTTCACTCATTGGGCACCTTTGCTTGTTTATCCATCCCACCACCAGGATATCAGTCGAAGGCAGAAGGAAATTGGCCGTTGCGGAAGATGACCGTGGGCTCGTCATCGTAGTCGCCCATCTCTGGATCGCCGGTGGATGAGAAGGCAACTACGCCGAGTTTGCTTAATGCCAATCGTTCTGCCGTTCGGACAGCGCCCGTTGCCGATTTGCAAGCTATCGGAGCATCAGCCTTAAGGCTTCCGCTCTTGCCGGCGTTGAATGACTGGACGAAATAAATTGTTTCGCGGGCCATCACGTCTCCTTGCGTCAGTAGTCGAAGGCACGGGGCATCTCGTGCTTTGCCTTAGTGGAGATGGCAATCAAGCTTGCACGGCTTGCATGAGCGCCGAAATCTTGATGGTCGCAAAATTGGAGAAAGTGTCCGACACCGCGTATGGCAAAATGATCTGGTCGTTATGCCTCATGGCGCCGCAGGTATAGACGACGTTGGGAACGTATCCTTCGCGTTCGGATGGTTCGGGTCGCAACAACGGTTCGCTCGAACGCGCCAGCACCTTGGAGGGGTCGCGCTTGTCGAGCAACGCCGCGCCGATCGAATACTTCCGGACCGGACCGACACCGTGCGTGAGCAGCAGCCAGCCCTCGTCCAGTTCGATCGGTGATCCGCAGTTGCCGATCTGCACGAACTCCCAGGGAAATTGCGGCTTCAGGATAGCCTGACCACCTTCCCACCTGTACAGGTCGTCCGAATAGACCAGATAGAGGTTCTCGTTGTCCTGCCGGGCGATCATGGCGTATTTGCCGTCTACCCTGCGCGGGAATAACGCCATGCCCTTGTTGCGTGCGGCCGCGCCGTGCAGGGGCGACATTCGAAAAGACAGGAAGTCGCTGGTCTCGATCAATTCAGATCGGATCGCCGTGCCCGTGTACGCGGTATAGGTTGCGTAATAGGTCGTCCGGCCGCCATCGGTGAATTGGACGAAGCGGGCGTCTTCGATGCCGTGCGACTGGGACTCCGTTACCGGAAAGATGACGCGTTCACTGATGTCCTGGTCCGGTTTAAAGACGACCTCAACCTCGTCGCCGATCGGTCCCGGTATCAAATATCCGATCCGCGGACTCGAAGCGAGCCGGGCCGTCGGATCGACAGTAAGGCTGCCATCGGCCGCGACGGTGCCAGCGCGAAAGGTCAGCGACGACACGTGTCCTTCGCCGACGGCACGCAGGCTGAGAATGAAGCGTAAGCTGCCCCTTGGGGTTCCCGACTGGTCGGGGTGCGGTACGATGCTGGGATTGAACAGTGCCGACGCCTCGAATGAATACTCGTTCAAAAAATAGGCGCCGATCAACTGGCGCTGGACTTCGGAAAAACTGCCGTGCGCCGCGAAAGCCTCCTCCATCTCGTCGGCACGGAGCTCGAACGTCTCCAGCAGGTTGCGATGCCGCCCCTCGAAGTTCTCCAGCACATCCTTGAGTAGGCTGGCGGCAACCTTCGGATCAAGCGCGAGAACGCGCTCGACGATATGGTTGGCGCGCGTCTTGTCGGTCGGGTTGAGGTCGCGCGGCTCTGTCGCCGGTTTGAACGGGCGGACGATGACGCGTGCGGGGTCGGGACGCAGATAGAGTGCTTGTCGATTGAGAAAAGTGGCGAGCAACGGCGTGCCCTCGGTTGGCCGGAGTGGGCGTTAAATCAGGCGCCGATGGCGCGAAGCGCCACGGGATTTGCCGGGTTGACACTGACGCGCGCGAGCTGACGAATCTCGGCAAGGCTCAAGAGATAGCACACTACCGACTCGCCCCCGCGATTTTCGTTGGCACGGTTGGGATGCAGTCCATCGCGGCAACCGCCGGTCTCGGGATCGACGAGCGCAACCGACAGGTCGTTGCTGCCGAGAAACCAGGCGAAAACCTTCGTTGCAATGGTCTTCCATTCGGCATCATCGTCCGCACGCCACGCCGACAGGCAGGCGGCAATCGTCGCGGTTGCTTCTACCGGCTGCTGATCAAACGCGAGAGGAGGTTTTAGGCGTTCGCCGAAACTGGCCGTGCCCACGGGGCGGAAATGACCCGTCGATGTCGTTTGCAGTGTCATCAGCCACCGCAGGGATCTTAGCCCGGCTTCGACATAGCCGGGTGTCCGCGTCGCCATGCCTGTGACAATCAAGGCCTGCGACAGCCGCGCGTTATCATACGCGAGGCCCTCCTCGAACCATTGCCAGCCCGGCGTCTCGACCGACGCGAGACTGGACATCAGCCTTTCGGCAAGGGTACGGCGGATCTCCCGGGCGTGGCGGTCGTCGGGAACCACCGCGCAATAGGCGTCCAACCCCAGCAGCGTGAAGGCTGACGCGCGGGGCGAACGAAAGGTTTTCACGGTTGGTAGTGCCTGGGCGAACAGGGCGGTTGCCCATCGACGCCGTGACGGACTAGCATCTTTCCGCGTGCATTCACCCAACGCCCACAATGTCCGCCCATGACTGTCTTCGGAGCCTTTGTCTTCAAGCCAGGTCCGGTTGAAGCCCATGAAGTTGCGAAATCGTCCGGTGTCGGGGTTCCAGGCATGCTGCACAAAAGCGGCAAATCGGGCCGTCAACACTTCCGCAAGGGGCTGCTCGCCCGGTTCGTTAAGAGCACAGGCCAATAACAGCGCGCGGGCGTTGTCATCCACGCAATAGCCGTGCGAGCGATCCGGGACCGAATGCACGGCGTGCTGGAACAAGCCGGTATCATCGCACATCGACAGAAAATGGCCTGTTTGCATTGCCGGAGCCGCGGGCCCGCTCGGCGCGACCGGGTCTGGCTTGCGTGCGATTACCTTCAGCCAGTGCCGCTGCCGTGCATTCTCGAAGGCAGCCATATAACCCTCGGCGGTACGCTCCCATGTCATCGATCGACTGGCCGCGTAGGCGCGCTTGCGGATAACCTGCCGGCGCGGGTCGTCCGTTAGCAACTGCGCAATTTCGTTGCCGATCCCTGCCGCGTCGCCAAAGGAAACCAGAACGCCGCGACCATCGGCCAACAACTCGCGTGCGTGCCAATAGGGCGTCGAGACGACCGGTTTCCCAAGGCCGAAGCTATACGCCAATGTACCCGACGTCATCTGCGCTTCGTTGAGATAGGGCGTGACGTAAACGTCGCACATCGAAATGAATTCGAGCAGGGTGGCCTGATCGACGAACTGGTCGAGGAACACGACGTTGTTCTCGACGCCAAGTTCGCGCACGCGCGTCGTCAGGCTCTCGCGATAGGCTTCCCCCTGATCCCGAACCAGATTGGGATGTGTCGCACCGAGCACGACGTAGACCGCGTCCGGGCGACGCTTCAGGATCGAGGGCATGGCGTCGATCATGACCTCGACGCCCTTGCTGGGGGACAGCAGGCCGAATGTCAAAATGACAGAGCGGCCGCTGAATCCGAGTTTGGCCTTTGCCGCGTCAGGCTCAACAAACGGAAAGTCGGGAATGCCATGGGCAATGATTTCGATTTTTTCGTCCGGCACGCGATAGACGCTACGCAACAGCTCGCGTCCCTTGTTGGCCATCACGATTATCTTTGAGGACGCCTCGACGATGCGTTCGATCACCGCACGCTGGATCGCGGTGGGTTCGGCCAGCACCGTGTGCAGCGTCGTCACGACCGGCATGGTAAGGCGAGACAGCAGCTCGAGAATGTGGGCGCCGGCTTCGCCGCCAAAAATTCCGAATTCGTGCTGCAGGCAAACGATGTCGAACCGGCCGGCGTTCAGGAACGCTGCGGCGCGCACATATTCTTCGATGGTGTCATCCTTGATCTGCAGGACGACCGAACTGGGATAGTCATAGGTCTGATCGTGGTCGGTCATCGCCACGATGCCGGCCTGCAGGTTTGGCCGTGAATTTGAAATTGCGCGTTGCAGGTCAGTCGTAAATGTTGCGATTCCGCAGCGGCGAGGCAACGAATTGCCGATCACCGCGATCCTGCGGAGCGGGGTCAAGCCCGTGCCTTCGCGAGGCCGGTAAATTGCTGAACCTCGGGAGCGGCTCGATCGCTGACCCCCCAGGGCTTGTGAACGATCCGCGCGGAGGCATGTTCGATGGGCATATATTATCCTGACCCGAGACGCGCACGTCGAAGCGACGTGCCGTTTGGTCGATATCCTGCATAGGATTTGGGTAGCTAAGGCGTCGCGTTTCGGGACACGCCTATTGCAAGGAACAGCTTACGCTGCTCCTTCATATGGATGCTCCGGTACTCGATATCAACCTCTCGGTGATGCGCGCTGTCGATATTGTGGAGAACGACCTTCTCTCGCACAGGCGCGTCATGAACGCTGACCAACCATCCTCTGTGCCCTGGGGCTCCCGGTGCGAGGGGATTCCCCATTTGCGATGAGCCCACCAGGCGCGCTAGCCTCGGCAGCCGGGAATACGGGAGGAAAGCATGGGTCGGAAGATAGCTATCGTCGGAGCGGGTGCCGTCGGCGGGTATGCCGGCGCACATATGGTGCAGGCCGGCGAGGACGTGACGTTCATTGATCCATGGCCCGAGCATATCGAGCACATGAGGAAGCACGGCCTGCGCGTCACGCACGCCAGGGACGTCGCGGAATTCTCGGTTCCCGTGCGCGCGCTGCACGTCACGGACGCGCAGCAGCTAGCCAAGGAGGCGCCGGTCGACATCGCCTTCATATGCATGAAGTCCTACGACACCGCCTGGGCAACGATGCTGATCCGACAGTATCTGGCGGCGGACGGCTACGTCGTGTCGCTGCAGAACTGCATGAATGAAGAGGCGATCGCCGGCATCGTCGGGTGGGGCAAGACGCTTGGATGCATTGCGAGCAGCATCACGGTCAACCTGCCGGAGCCCGGCCACATCCACCGGGGCGCCGGCAAGGGCGGGGCGGCGCACACCGTATTTCGCGCCGGCGAAGTACACGGCCGCATCACCCATCGCGCGGAGGAAATCTGCCGTCTGGTCGGCTACGCGGACAGCGCCAAGGTAACCGGAAATTTGTGGGGCGAGCGCTGGTCGAAACTGGTTGCCAACGTCATGGGCAACGGGCTTTCCGCCTGCACAGGTCTGACGGGCGGCGAGATGTTGCAAAGCGAGCCGATCCGCCGATTTTCCACCCGGCTCGGAAGCGAAGCGATCCGCGTCGGGCAAGCGCACGGCTATCAACTGGAGGACATTCTGCATCTCGGCCCCGAGGTGATTGCGCGTGCGGGCGAGGGCGACGAGGCGGCGATACGCGTCTGCGATGAGCAGCGCTTCAAGGACGGCCAGCGCACCTCCTCCGAGCAGCGCCCCTCGATGGGCCAGGACATGCAGAAGGGACGGCGCACGGAGATCGAATTCCTCAACGGCTTTGTGGTGCGCGAGGGCGAGAAGGTCGGCCTTTCGTGCCGCGCCAATGCGGTGCTGACGGACATCGTCAAGCGCGTGGAACGGAATGAGCTTAAGCCCGATGCCCGCCACATCACGGAGCTGCGGTTGAACTGAGCCGGCCTGTGCAACGCGATCATGCGCACTGGGGGAGCGATACCTTTCGCATCCACGCGAGCCAAACAGCGCCGATGGGCGTTGATCACTGCCCAGTGGACGGACGCCGGCTGTTGTGCAGTTTTCAAACCTGAGCGGTCAGGCTGACGATGTCCGGTCTTGTGAAGGTTTTCGGATGCTGGCCCCCCGGCCTTCACATTAGCGCATCTTCCTTTGATCGAGCCGCCGTTTCTGCATAGTCATCAACCAAATTCCCTCGTAGCAAGGTCGCGGGAGCTTGGCAGGAGGGAGGTCGAACATGTCACGTAGCGTCGCACCGATGCGGGTAGTACCGCTGATCATCGCCTTTGCTATAGCGGGTTTGGCTCCGTTCGGCGCCCGGGCTCAGGCGCCGGGACAGAGTTGGACTCAATCCGGCGCGCTTCGGTGCAGGCTGAACCCGAGCATCGGCTTCATCATCTTTGGCCATCAGTCGATGGAGTGCCGATTTGTGCCATCCCTCCCGGGACCCCCGCAGATATACGAGGGCGCGCTCAATACAGTCGGAATCGATGTCGGAGTGATCGGCGGGGGCGGTCTGGCGTGGGCCGTCCTGGCCCCGACCTCCGGCGTCGCCGCCGGAGCCTTGGCCGGCGAATATGTCGGTGCAAGTGGAGACGTTGCCCTCGGAGCGGGAGTTGGGGCCAACGTCCTGATTGGCGGGTCACAGCGGAGTTTTGCATTGCAGCCCGTTTCTATTGAAGGGTCGGTTGCGCTGGATGTCACGCTTGGCTTGTCAGCCCTTCAATTGCGGTACGTCCGCTGAACATGGATGAATTCGGCGCCTCGCCACCACCCGCGAGGCGTCGCGTTTTGTTGATGGGAAAGAAGAACCAAAATTTCGCCCCGGCTCCAAGGAGTAGGCCGCCCACGTGCCCCGGGGTAGACGATGATTGAATCCGGAGGAAAGCTGATGAGTCTTCGATCTGCATGCGCTGCTGCAGGCATCGTCTCAATCGTTCTTCTCGTCCAGTTGTACCCGGGTGCTCCCGGCTACGCTCAGCAATCAACGGGCCAATTGTTGATATCGTCGGGGTTTAATCCCATCGCTGCCACCACGCCGGAGATGGTGAATCGGCTGATGTCATTCCCGCCCAATCAGTTCCAGCTGCGGCAAAAGGGCGGGCGCCCCTACTATGTCTACGCCGATCCTTCCGGATGTACCTGTGCGTATGTGGGCAGCGTGGCCGCGATGAACAAATACCGTGCCAGTTTTGGGGCGCTGCCTGCGGACACCCTGTCGTCTGGCGGATTTACGAACCCCGAGCAGAACATGATCAAAAGCATGGAGAACGATGACGCGGGAGCCCAGTTCAACAACGACGTTTTTGGTCCGGATTTCTGATTCAGGGTTTTGTTGAATAGGTCGATCTATCTCTCCTCGCGGCACTTTTGAGACCTGCTAACAGGCGCTCCCAGCATCTGCTGCTCGGGTACACCGGAAGTGACGGCGGGGCCGTCAAGATGGCGCTTCTGGACCCGTCTGCGACATTGCCTCGATAGAGAGCCGCCTCGACAACTATTTGTCGATGTGCCACGCCCCGTCCCAATCCCGTGATGGGGGATCTGCTTTAAGGCTTTCGACGCGCTTGATGAGAGCCATTGACGGTCCGTCGTCGGGTATGGCCCCAAGTGAGTCGTTAAGCGCACGAAGCGTCTCGTCCCATTGTTGCTCGCGGTAGGCTGCTAGCCCTTCCAGGTATTTATCCCGTGATAACAATCGTTGCGGCGTGAGCTCACCCTTGCGCCCAAGAATCTCAAAAATGATTTCTGAATGGGTATGCCCCGCCACCACGACCCGATCGATCTCCCGAACCTCAAGTGCTGCGCCCGCCGCGGCGATTGTTCTCTCGGAGACGAGATTGCGGGTGCCGTAGGTCTTGTTCACGCCCTCCAGACGTGAGGCAAGATTCACCACGTCGCCCATCACGGTATAGCTCATCATGACATCAGAGCCGATGCTGCCGACCAGCGCTTCGCCGGTCGCAACGCCGATCCTCAGGTCGCATTTCTCCATGGGAGTGCCGCGCACACCAAGCAATTCGGGAATTTCCTGACGCAACGCCGCGATGCGCTCGATCATTTCAATGGCGGCGAGACATGCAAAGCGGGCATGATCGGCCTCGTCAACGAACGGTGGCCCCCAATAGGCCATGATGCCGTCGCCGATATACTTATCGATGATTCCCCGGTTGGTCCGGATCGGTTCGGACATTATTGAAAGGTAGCGGTTCATGACCTTGACCAAACCTTGTGGCGTCATGCCTTCGCTCAGGCTGGTGAAGCCCTTCAGGTCGCAGAACAGCACTGTCATCACCCGGCGCTGACCTTCGGCGGCCGTCAAGTTAGGGCGATCGATCAATCCTTCAACGACGCGCGGATCGATATATTTGCCAAACGTTTCCTTGATGCGCTGGTTGTCGCGCAGCTGCACAACCATCCGGTTGAAGGCGGCTGCCAGTTGTCCAATTTCGTCGACCGCCATTACCTCGATTGATTGATCGAGCTGGCCCGCTTCGACCGCCCGCGTACCCTCCAACAATTGCCTGACGGAGCGAATGATTCCGCCGCTGACAAGATTGGCGAAAATCAATCCGACAATCGCGGCCAGGAGCGTCACGATCGCCGAGATCACAACCGCCTGAGTCTGCTCCGATCTGATCGTTGCGATGGCGCGATCGCTCACCTTAAGCATCTCAGTTCGAACGGCGTTGATTTTTTCGTTGAGCTTGTCGCGGAGCGAGTCGACCCGCGCAAGGCTGCGTCTCACTGCTGAGAAATCTCGCGCATCAAGTTCTGAAAGCAGATCCTCTGACTCCTGCACCAGATGCTGGCGGGATTCGCTCATCAAGCTGTCAATCCGGCTGTCGATGCGCGCCAGCGCCGCATTATCCGAGGGCGTACTCGTGTCGTCGATGATCGCATTGATGAGCTTGCGCGCAGCTTGCGCCTCGCTGTCGACTTCGGCGTCCTTTGCATCGTAAAGCTGCTTTTGAAACTTATATCCGCTCTCATCGGGCGGCTCCTGCATTTTTGCGATCACCATACGGCGAAGCGCGAGAGCCCGTTCAAGCGACAGGATATTGGCTCTCATCAAATGCCCGTTTGCCGGAATGTACCTCGCCGTCATTTCATCGAGCAGATGGCCGACCCGCCCAGCCATCACCATCGACAGGACAGACGTTGCCACCATCAGGATGGTCAACCCGACGGCAATGGCGACGATCCGCCGTCTGATCGATCGCTTGATCATCGATCGGGAGATATTCTTTAAGTTTCGAAGAGCGAGAGCATTGGAAATGGCTCTTCCTCCATAGAGAGGTCGGTTGATTTGGTGCGCGATTCTTCGAAAACTCGCGCGAATGACTTGCTACGCAAGCGATGGCGCAGGGTAAGCGGGGTGCCGGCGAGAGTCTAATTCCCTTTTTTTAGCCATCCAACTCTTCATTTCAGCAAGGTTACGCTAGCCAACAGCAATATCTCCTCCTTGTGGTCTTCCAAGGGTGGGGCGATGGAGTTCGGCAACCTAACGTCTTATGGACCTGATCTTGACGAGCTTTTCAGGCAGTCCACGAAATATGTCGATAGGATCGTTAGAGGTACCAATCCTTCCGGCCTTCCGGAGGAGTTCCCGACAAGAATATGCGCTCATTTCAATCTTAAGATTGCGAAGGCGCTCGTCCTGACCATCCAAGGTGATCGATGGGCCAGGATATGCAGAAAGGCCGGCGCACGGAGATCGACTTCCTCAACGGCTTCGTGGCGCGCGAGGGCGAAAAGGTCGGCCTTTCGTGCCGCGCTAATGCCGTGCTGACGGACATCGTCAAGCGCGTGGAACGTAATGAGCTTAAGGCCGATGCCCGCCACATCACCGAGTTGCGGTTGAACTGAGCCGGCAAGAGCATGACCGTTTATCCGGCGCGACAGTTCGTAGTTCGTAGGGCGGATTAGCGAAGCGTAATCCGCCATTTTTCGACGAGCGCAGTCGGGAATGGTGGGTTACGCTTCGCTAACCCACCCTACGAAACTGGCTTGGCGTCAGGCAAATCGATTCAAGTTCGCGCGCCGCAGGCTTGTTCGCCAGCGTGACAAGGGCAAAATCGCGTGCGCCAAAACGCGAATTTCATGAGCCGGTTCAAGCTGATTTGGGTCGT
>VAZG01000423.1 GCA_005885285.1 Alphaproteobacteria bacterium
AGATCGGGCTCCTTCAGTCGCCGCAGGAATCCACGCTGCGTATAGGCTGCCACCAACTGAGGATTGGGGGCCAATCCGCTGTCGATCAGTCGCGTGCATGCTTCCACCAGCGGCCCAAGATCGACCGCGTTAGAGAAGCACGTCATCACGTCGTTGTGCAGCTTTTCCGGCCAGTTGGCGAGGATGGGAGAACGCCTTGTCGGTTGCGGTGGCGCATTCGGTACGGGCCTTCCCCAAGGCGCGCTCGATGAGGTCACGCCGCCGGGCTTGTCGACACAGATCCAGCCAGAGATCAACAAAGCCAGCGATGCCGGCCAAACATGCCACCATAGCCGTTACCACCGGTCGAAGCTCCAAAGGGCGCTGTGCTGTGCGGCGAGGCGCGACGTCCATTGCATCGTCAGCTGTCCCGGATAGCGGCTTCAATGTCGGCCAGATGAAATTCCGCAAGGTTGGCCTCGGCGTCTTGCGATGTGCGCAGCGCATGAGCCTCGCGAACCTTCTCAAGCAGGGTACGCATCGAGCGCGCGTTGCCCCATTGCGGGTCGTTGCGTTGCTGCTCGATCCACGGCGACAGCTTTTGCTCGAAACCGATCGGCAACAGATACTGCTGTTCGGTGGCCATGGAGCGGAAGATTTCGCAGAGCTCGGATACTTGATAAGGCGGGAAGTCGATGGTCTTCGTGAACCTGCTCGCAAGCCCGGGATTGCTCGCGATGAAGCGGTGCATCTCGGTTGGATAGCCCGCGACGATGACGATGAGGCGATCGCGATGGTCTTCCATATATTTGAGCAGCGTTTCGATCGCCTCGCGGCCGAAATCGCCTTTCCATTCGGACGCCGCCAGGCTGTAGGCTTCATCGATGAACAGCACGCCATCGAGCGCGGATCGACATACGTCGAGCGTCTTCATCGCGGTTTGACCGACATAGCCGCCGACAAGCTGGCTTCTGTCGGCCTCGATCAGATGACCTTTGCGCAGCACGCCGAGGGAACGATAGATGTCACCGAGCGCGCGGGCCACCACGGTTTTTCCGACGCCCGGCGGACCAGTGAAAACCATATGCCGGCTTGTCGCGGAGACCGACAGGTTTTGTTCGCGCCGCCGGCGCTCGACTTCGAGGCTGGCAAGTAGTTTGTTGATTTCGGATTTGACGGGGCCGAGCCCGACCATGGAATCGATATCATCGAGCGCATCATCCGCCGTGCGCGAAACAAGCTCGGTTTTGCCGGTCGAAGCATTGGTCGAAAGCCGGCGACCATAGGTATAGCCGCTGCCGACCGGTACCAATCCCAACGCGATGGGATCGGTACCAATCCGCGCGGCGACATAACCGATGCCCGCCGCCGCAAGGATCGTAACCGCGACGCCAAAAAATCGGAGCGGGGTCATCGCAGCGAAAAAGCCCGTCATCCAGGTCAAAAAGCCGACCTGCGGACTAAACAGCAGGGCGCTTACTCCCGCCGAGACCACGCCAATGAAAATGAAGGCGAGGATAAATCGACCCGTCAGAAAGCTCTGCATTTCAACTTCTCACGACTTTGCTTTTCAGGACCTGCAACCTTTCAGGACTTGCATGGCGGACGCGGTCGCCAGATCACCTTGACCGTTGTGGAGCCGTTGACCGGTTCCATTCGCGCGGTTGGATAGAGCGACACGACAAGGCCCTTGGCGTCGCCATCGGCCGATAACAAGTCCACGCCGCCGGTTTCCGGCAGAGGGCTCGGGATAGCGATCCGCTGCGGCGTGTCTGTGACGTGAAACACGGGCGATTGATATTTGCTGGTCCGAAAGCTCACCATTCCGCCCGCCGGGTTTCCGGGCGTGGCAACGGTGATGAATCCGAAGGGAACTCGGCACTCGCGCTGGTCGGAGCGCGCGGTCGCTTGCGCGCCTGCGTTCAGGCTAGCAATCGCGTCGGGGAGTTGCTCCGGAGATAGCATCGCGACCACCGGCGCATCGGACGCCTCCCGGGGGCTGAGGAACCAGCCGCCGACGGCGCCGAGCATGATGATTCCAGTGAGCAAAAGGGCGAGCGTTGGCAAAGCTGCCTTGCCAGGGCGGCCGGGAAAAAAATCAGACCGCTGATCGCCGTCAGCGCTGTTTTGCATCATTGTTTCGCAAGAATGCCGATCGAGACTGCCGGCCTGTCGAGGCCTTTCAGGCTATATGATCGCCGCTTGTTGATCGACAATACCACCGCCAGCCAGATTTTGTTCAGCCAATATGGTTATGGGCTGTTGAATGGAGCGCGCGCGATAGTCCTTCAGAGCCCGCCCATCTTGCAGACGATCTTCCACTCTTCGGCCGTCACCGGCTGAACCGACAGCCGCGAATATTTCACCAGCGCCATGTCGGCGAGCTTCTTGTCGGCCTTGATCGCGGCCATCGTGACGGGTGTCTTCAGCGGCTTGTCCGCCTTGATGTCGACGCAGACGAACTTGCCAGTCTTGTCGCTCGGATCGGGATAGGCCTCGCGGATGATTTCGGCGATGCCGACGATCTCCTTCCCTTCGTTGGAATGATAGAAGAAGGCCCGGTCGCCCTTCCTCATGTTCACCAGATTTTGTCTCGCGGTGAAATTGCGCACGCCGGTCCAGGCCTCGCCCTTGGCGCCCTTCGCGACTTGCCGGTCCCACGACCAGCTCGAAGGTTCCGATTTCACCAGCCAGTAGTTCATGACAATCACCATCCCACTTGTCTTGAGCAGCCATTATCAAGCCTCGGAGGCAGCCAGCGTCAAGCGTGAATACGTCGCTGATTATAGGCGATTGAACTCCATCGGCAGGATTCTGCCCGCAGCGAAATCCAGGAATGCGCGAACCCTGGGCGCGAGCAGGCGGGCGCTTGGATACACTAGTTGTACCGGCACGGGAGAGAGTTCGTAGGCCCCGAGTACGCGGACCAACGATCCTTCCTTAAGCTCCCCAGCCACCTGATAGGACAGGATGCGCGCTAGTCCGATTCCTTCCCGCGCCAGTCCGATCGCGGCTTCCGCCCGATTAACTTCCACGTGGCTTGATACCTTGATCTTCTGCTGTTTCATGTCCTTCCCCTGGAAGGTCCAGGCGGCGGCGTTAGCTTGATTGATGAAGGATACCGCGCGGTGCCGGACGAGATCCTCCGGCTTCCGCGGCGTGCCCTGGTTTCTAAGGTAATCGGGACTCGCCACGACGACGCGGCGCACATGTCCCACACGCTTGCTCATCAACGATGAATTTTTCAGATGGCCGATGCGGAGAGCGACATCGATCCTTTCATCGACGAGATCGACGGGACGATCTTCCAGGGATAAACGCAGCGTGATGTTCGGGTGAGCGTCAACGAATTCGTGGACCAGGGGAGCCATATGCCGGCTGCCAAAAAGCATGGGGGCGGATAATCGGATGTGGCCGCGCAGCGTCCCCGCGTCGCCGACTGCATAATTGATCGCCTCGTCGTAGTCAGCCAGTAGGTGCCGCGCGTGCTCCGCAAGCCGTGCACCGCTGTCGGTGAGGGACAGTTTTCGCGTGGTCCGTTGCAGCAGGCGGGAGCCGAGGCGCTGCTCCATCTCGCTCACGATTCGCGTGGCGGACGAAGGCGAGCGTGCGAATTGGCGGCCGCCGGCGGCAAAGCTTCCAGTGTCCACGATTGCCAGGAAGAGACGCAATTCGTCGAGTCGGTCCATCGGCAGTCTCCCAAACGACATTCTTCTGAGAATCGGAATTATCTCTGCCGGAATGAACGCATTGTACCAACACGCAATCATGTGATCCTGGTTTATCGGATCCCAATTCGAGGAAGGAATCATGTCAGTGAATCGCCGAGAGGTAGCGGCGCTGGTCGCAGCCGGGCTAGCTGCGGCCACGCAAGCCGGTCAGGTGTACGCAGCCGACCGCACTCGATTCAAAGCGATCGCTTTCGACGGCTTTCCGGTGATTGATCCGCGCCCGGTGTTTGCGAGGGCGGAAGAGATGTTTCCCGGCAAGGGCCCGGAGCTGAGCAATGCCTGGCGTATCAGGCAGTTCGAGTACACCTGGCTCCGCACGCTCGGCGGCAGCTATGCCGACTTCTGGCGCGTCACCCAGGATGCGCTTGTGTTCGCTGCCAGGTCGCTGAAGCTCGAGCTGTCATCCGACCAGCGCGACCGGCTGATGCAAGCCTATCTGGAACTCAAGGCTTGGCCGGATGTCCTGCCGGCCTTGAAGCAGTTTCGTGAAGCTGGCATCCGCATGGCCCTCCTTTCGAACCTCACCAACGCGATGCTGGATGCAGTCATCAGGAATTCCGGGCTTGAGGGCTTCTTCGAGGACCATCTCAGCACGGACAAGGTCCGTGCCTTCAAACCGGACCGGCGCGCCTATCAGATGGGCGTCGACGCCTTCAAGCTGAAGAAGGAGGAGATCGTCTTTGCCGCGTTCGGCGGCTGGGATGCAGCGGGCGCGAAATGGTTCGGCTACCCGACCTTCTGGGTCAATCGCGGGAACGTGCCTGGTGAGGAGTTAGGGGTCGTTCCCGACGGCGTCGGCCCAGGGCTGGGCGATCTCGTGAAATTCGTGATCGCAAGTTGACCGCCCTTTGCGATCATCCCTCCGCCTTGAAGGGGCGCGTCAGCAGACCCTCGATCGCGGCATCGATCGTTACCGTTCCGCTTAATATCGCCGCCACCGCCTTTGACACCGGCATATCGACGTTTTGCGAAGCCGCCAGTTCAATCAGCACGGGGGCGGTGAACTCGCCTTCGGCGAGTTTTTCGTGGGGCCGCGGCTCCCCGCGCCCGAGTGCAACGCCAAGCGCGAAATTGCGCGATTGCGGACCGGAGCAGGTCAGGATCAGGTCGCCCAATCCCGAGAGGCCCACCAGGGTCTCAGCGCGGGCGCCGCATGCGCGTCCAAACCGCGCGAGTTCAGAGAAACCGCGTGTGGTCAGTGCCGCTTGCGCGGACGCGCCCAGTTTCCGGCCGACGACGATGCCGGCGGCGATCGCCAGCACGTTTTTTGCCGCTCCCCCGATCTCGACGCCGCGGACGTCGGAGGTGTGGTAGGGCCGGAAGGTCGGGGATCCCAGCGCCTGCACCAGATGGCTAGCCAGTTCTTCATCCTTTGCCGCCAGCGTCACCGCCGTCGGAAGCCCGTACGCGACGTCGTCGGCGAAGCTCGGCCCGGAGAGGATCGCCGGGATCGCTGCGGGCGCGGCTTGCGCAATCACCTCGGTCATGAATTGATGGGAGCCGCGCTCGATGCCCTTGGCGCAGGCGATCACGGGTTTCGCCTTGCCGATGTAAGGCGCCAATGCGGTCACGGCGTCACGCAGACTCTGCGCGGGCGTGGTGACGAGTAGGATATCTGCGCTCGCGGCGAGCGCGATGTCGTTGGTCACCGCGATCGCAGAGCTCAATTGCACGCCGGGCAATTTGGGATTTTCGCGCGTCGCCTTCATCTGCGCCGCGCTCATGGAGCTGCGCGCATAGAGCGTGACGTCGCGCCCCGCGCGCGCGGCGACGCCCGCCAACGCCGTGCCCCAGGCGCCCGCGCCGATGATTGCAACCGAGTTGAACGAGCGCATCGGCTGGACTCAGTCGTACTCCCTCGCCCCGCTCTTGCGGGGAGAGGGTTGGGGTGAGGGGCTGCATCCGAAAATTCCGGAGACTAAGTGTGCGCGGTCAGTCCCCCTCACCCGGCGCTTCGCGCCGACCTCTCCCCGCAGGCGGGGAGAGGTTAGACGACGCTCGCGTCGCGATTGCTTGCTCATGGCGAAATCCTAAAATCCCGCCCGCGTATTGGCAAAGCCTGCCGGCGCGGTGGCGTTGGCGTCGAGCAGCCAGCGGGCGCGGGGCGGCGCGTCCATCGCATCAACCAACCCGAGCGTAAGCCGCTCCGCGCCGGCCCAGGCGATCATCGCGCCGTTGTCGGTGCAAAGCGCCGGCGGCGGAATGATCAGCGTGGTCTCGGCTTTTGCCGCGACATCCTGCAATGCGCCGCGGATCGCCTGATTGGCGGCGACGCCGCCGGCCGCGACCAGCGCACGCGGCGCGCCGAACTGCTCGTGAAACAATTTGAGGCCGACGCTCAAGCGGTCGGCGGTGGATTCCAGCACCGCCGCCTGAAAGCCCGCGCAGAGATCGCTGACATCCCTTGCTTGCAGCGGCGCCAGCCGGCTCGCCTCGTAACGCACCGCGGTCTTCAATCCCGACAGCGAAAAATTGGCATCGGCGCGACCGAGCATCGGCCGCGGAAACGCAAAGCGCGCGGGGTCGCCGCCGGATGCGGCGCGTTCGACTTCCGGGCCGCCCGGATAAGGCAGCCCAAGCATCTTCGCCACCTTGTCAAAGGCTTCGCCCATGGCGTCGTCGACGGTGGTGCCGAGCCGGACATAGTTGCCGACGCCGATCACGGCGACGATCTGGGTGTGGCCGCCGGACGCAAGAAACAGGCAATAGGGAAACGCCAGCGCGCAGCTCAGCCGCGGCGTCAGCGCATGCGCCTCGAGATGGTTCACCGCGATCAGGGGGGTATCATGCACCATCGCGATCGCCTTTGCGGTCGTCAGACCCACGATGACGCCGCCGATCAGACCGGGGCCGGCGGCGGCGGCCACCGCCGACAACTGCGCGAAGCCCGTGCCGGCATCCTTCATGGCGCGACCCACGATGGTATCGAGCAAGTCGACATGGGCGCGGGCCGCGATCTCCGGTACTACGCCGCCGAAGCGAACGTGCTCTTCGGTCTGCGAGTGCACCACGTTGGACAAAATCCGCCCGGACCCGTCGCCCTGGCGCTCGACCACGGCGGCTGCGGTCTCATCGCAGGTGGTCTCGATCCCCAGCACCAGAATTGGCTTGTCGTTTTCCAATGTGAGCCTTTTTTAATCTCTTGCGCTATCGGTGAAATCAGCGTTTTTCCTTCTCTCCGGTAGCATCATGAGGTCTTAAAGTGCAATCGCCCGTTGGTGCGGAACCCCTGTCGGTGGAAGCGTGAAACATGGCTGTTCTCGTCACCCGCCCGCATCCCGATAGCGAGATCAGCGCCGAGGCCCTGCGCGGGCGGGGATTTGAGGTTCTGTTGGCGCCGATGCTGCGGTTTGAGCCGGTGGCATTCCTGGACGACGCAGAAGTCGACTACGGCGCCGTCATCGCCACGTCAGCCAATGCACTGCGTGCAATCGAGCCGCAGCTTGCGGCGAGCCGGCTCACCAAGCTGCCGCTGTTTGCAGTCGGCGAGCGCACCGCATCGCTCGCGCGCAAAGCGGGCTTCAGCAACGTGATCGCAGCCCAGGGCGATGCCGCGGGCCTGCGCGATCTTGTGCTCGAATGCGTGCGGGCGAGGGCGTTAAAGAAAGCGAGCGTGCTGCTCTATCTCGCCGGCGCGGATCTTTCGCGCGATCTCGCCGGCGAACTGGGCGAACGCGGCTTTTCCGTCGTCACGCAAACGACATACCGGATGATCCCGGTAGCCTCCCTGCCCCGCGCGGTCTGTGATGCCTTCGCCGGCAACGCGGTCGAGGCGGTGTTGCATTATTCCCGGCGCAGCGCGCGCGCGTTCCTGGAGGCGGTGCGCGCCGACGGCGTCGAGATTTCGGCGCTGGCGATCCCGCATTGCTGCATCTCACCCGCGGTCGCCACGATTTTAAGGGATGCCGGTGCGAACCAGGTCATGGTGGCGGCGTCGCCGGATGAAAAAGCCTTGTTTGAGGCGCTAGTGCGTGCTTTGCGGTCCGGATTGGCGTAAGACGACGCGCCGAATCTGGTAATCCCAGCGCTTATCAACCAGGGAACCTCGCGATGGTCGATGACGGACCGGAAGACGATGGATCGCCGCCGGATCCCGGCCGCGCCAAGCGCGCCCCGCCCACCATTGATCTTAAGGCAACCGAAGTATCCGGCGAGACCAGGAGCGCGCCCGCCGATGCACCGGTGGAACCAGCGCCGCAAGATTCGCACTATCAAGGCTCGCGCAATCAAGACTCGCGCTATCAAGGCTCGCCCCATGGAGGATCGTCCGAGGGAGCAACATCCGGAGGAGAATCTTCGGAGAGGCCGTCGGCGGCAGCCTCGGCGCGTTCGCCCTCTATTTCTCCGTGGGTGGTCGCGCCGATGTCCGGTGCGGTCGCAGCAGCGCTGGTGATCACGGTCGGCTGGATGCTCGGCTGGCCACAGGTTCAGGTTGCGCCCGCGGTGCCGCAAGTCAATGCGTCCGCCATCGACGACCTCGCGGCGCGCGTGCGCGGCCTCGAATCCAAGGTCGGCAGACCGGGGACAGATTCCGCCGCTGCCGCACGCATCGACGCACTGGAAAAATCGCTGACCGCGTTGCGCGGCGATCTCGCCGGCCTTCGCACCCAATCGGAGAAGCTGGCGGCCGACATCGGCAACGCGAAATCGGCGCCCGGCGAATCCGGCGCTGCGATCGATCTCACTGCGCTCAACGAGCGTATCAGCCAGATCGAGCGCTTAAGCCGCACCCAGAGCGCCGAGATCGCGCGCGAAGGCGAGAAGATCGCCGAAGCCAAGCCTTTGGACGACGTGCCGCTGCGCCGCGTCGTCGCAGCAGCGTTGCTCGACGTCGCGGTTCAGCAGGGCCATCCCTTCCCGGCGGTATTGGCGGCAGCAAAATCGCTGGCGCCAAATCCGGATGCGCTGAAGCCGCTCGATAGTTTTGCGGCAACCGGCGTGCCGAACCCGCCATTGCTGAGCCGCGAATTGTTGACGCTGGTGCCGAAACTGTCGCCGCCGCCGGCGGAAAATTCGACCGCCGGCTCTGGCATTGTCGATCGCCTGCAGGCCGGCGCGTCGCGGCTGGTTCGCATCGAGCGCACCGATGCGACGGGCAATGACCGCAGCGCCATTGTCGGCCGCCTCACCCAGGCAGCGCTGCGCAACGATCTTGCCGATGCGCGGCGGGAGTTGAACGCGCTCTCGCAAGCCGACCGCGCGCCCGCGCAAGCCTGGCTCGACAAGGCCGATGCGCGGGATGCTGCGCTGGCAGCCTCTCGTCAGTTCGCGGCCGATGCCACGACCGCGCTCGCCAAGCCAAATCAATAGAATTTGGCAATAGGATATCGATGATCCGGATTGTTCTGTTCCTGGTGTTGATCGCGCTCGCCGCCGCGGGCGCGGCCTGGGTGGCCGATCAGACCGGCGACGTCACGCTGTCATGGGGTGGCTGGCGGGTTGCGACCACGCTGCCGGTGTTCGCGCTTATATTGGGCATCGTCGTCGTCGCGGCGATGTTTGCGTGGTCGATCCTGGCCACGCTGTGGCGCGCGCCGGCGCGGATCCGGCACTCCCGGCGCGAACGCCGCCATGCGCGCGGCCGCCATGCCATCACCCAAGGCTTGCTCGCGATCGGCCATGGCGATGCGGCCGCCGCCCGCCAGCACGCCGACGCGGCGCGGAGGCATGCGGGCGGCGATCCGCTGGCGATGCTGCTGCATGCGCAATCGGCGCAGCTCGACGGCGACCGCGAAGGCGCGCAGCGCGCCTTCCGCGCCATGGCCGAACGCGAAGATACAAGGCTACTCGGCCTGCGCGGCCTGTTCATCGAGGCCCAGCGCGCCGACGATCCGGTCGCCGCCGTCATGATCGCCGAAGAGGCGCTGAAGCTCGCACCGTCATCGTCCTGGGCATCGCACGCGGTGCTTGGATTCTGCTGCGCCAAGGGCGACTGGAGCGGCGCGCTGAGCATACTGGACAACAACCAGTCGGCGGGCCTGATCGACAAGGCGACCTATCGCCGTCAACGCGGCGTGCTGTTAACGGCGCGCGCGCTGGAACTGGAGAAGGTCGACCGCGATCTGTCGCGCGAGAGCGCGAAGGAGGCGGTGAAGCTTGCGCCGACCCTGGTGCCGGCTGCGGTGCTGGCCGCCAAGTATGAGAGCGAGGCGCATCAGGTGCGGCGCGCGATGCGAATCGTCGAAGCGGCATGGCTGAAGCAACCGCATCCCGATCTCGCGGATGCCTATGCGCATGTGAGGTTAGGTGATTCCGCCCGCCAGCGGCTGGTGCGCCTCGAGACGCTCGCGGCCAAAGCCCCCGGTCATATCGAGGGCGCGCTGGCGGTGGCGCGCGCCGCGATCGATGCCGCGGAATTCGCTCGCGCCCGCGCCGCGCTGGCGCCGTTTGTCGAGCGGCCGACGCAGCGCGTCGCGATGCTGATGGCGGAGATCGAACGCGCCGAACATGGCGACAGCGGGCGGGCGCGGGCCTGGACTTTGCGCGCGGTTCGCGCGCTGCACGATCCGGTCTGGACTGCGGATGGCTATGTTTCCGATCGGTGGCGACCGGTGTCGCCGGTGTCCGGCCGGCTCGACGCATTTCAATGGCAGACGCCGGTGGCGGCATTGCCATCGGACAAAGGGGCCACGATCGAATCGTCTCCGTTCGAGGAAGCAATGCTGGCGGCCCCAGCGCCGCGGCGTACCGAAAGTGCCGCCGAAAGTCAGGCCCCGCCGCCGCACGAGCCGTCGGGCGAGCTGACGCCGCCACCGGCGGCGCAAGACAATGCTCCGCCCGCGGCAACCGCCGAGCCAGCGCCGGCACCGTCCGCCAAGCCGGCATCGCCGCCATCCGAATCGCCGCAAGTCGCGGCAGCGCCGTTGTTCCGTGCCCGCGCCGATCTCGGCAAAGCGAATGCTGCGCCGGTCCCGGCCGTGATCCCGATTATCCGGCCACCTGATGATCCAGGAATCGACGAGGAAGAGCCAAGCGATGAATTTGCGGAACAAATCGGATCGCCGAAAGCGCAAGCCGGCGGCTGGCGCGGCTTCCTGTCCCGCTGGGGCGGCGGGTGACCCCGTCATTTGGGGCCAGTCTACCTTGCCAATCCGGGTCGTGCCCGGTATCAGGTGCGCGCGCCCACACCAGCGCGTTTTCAAGCGCAGTGGGTACCGGTTCGCGTCAAGAAAACGCGTCAAATACAGGCCGTGATGCCGCAATAGCTCAGCTGGTAGAGCACGTCATTCGTAATGACGGGGTCGGGGGTTCGAATCCCTCTTGCGGCACCATTTTCAAAAAACCTTTTCGCGCAAACTCGGGTAAAGTGTCTGCCGCCCCGGGCGCGCAACATTTTGCAGCACGTGGCGAACACGCTGCTGCACATAATCATGGGCGAGCGGCCGCATGTGGGATGACCGCTACGGGAGGAGGATGTGACCGACACTCCGGATGCGCATCCGTTTTCGCCCTGCTGCAAGGACCTCGCGACCGCGCTGTCGTTTCCGGCCGGACGTCACTTCTTTATCGAAGACGGCAAGCTGAAACTCCTGGTCGCCAGGACGCCGTTGCAGGGCGGCGGCGAGGCCGAGCTTGAAAACGCGGTGCGCTATTGCCCGTTTTGCGGCAAGCCGACCGAAGGTCAATTTACGAAGGCGCTTGCCTGATGGTGTCGAACGGCTCCGCGTGATCCACCTCACATAACCGCCCGCCCAATTCCCTTAAATCCCCTGCGAGGCCTAATTGATCCAGCCAACAAGGGGAGACTTCACATGCGCAAGTTCATTCTGATCGCAGCAATGATTCTGGTGTCCGCGACGGCCGAGGCCGAACAGTCGCGCAGCTTGATAACGGCGTCAGCCGAGCCCACAGCCTCGGAGACACCCAAGACCGCCCAAGCGGCGACGCCTGCCGCCACGACCGAGACCCCGAAATTCGTCGAACGTCCCGCCGCGGTCGACGCCACCACGCCGGCGGAGGCTGATAGCTGCAAGCCGACCCCGCGGACTGCCAAGATTGACACCAAGACCGATAAGCCCCGGCACAAGAAGTATTGGACCGAAGCGCGCATCGTCGGCGAACTGCATCGTCACGGCATTTATTGGTGAGCAAGCCCGCTAAGTCTCGTCATTGCGAGGAGCGTAGGCGACGAAGCAATCCAGCCTTGTTTTGCCGCTTCTGGATTGCTTCGCTCCGCTCGCAATGACGGCTATTGCGAAACCGTCTGCACGATGCTCGAGACCGGGCGCGAACTCACCGCCGGCAGCTTCAACTCCTTGGCCAGCGCCTCGTCATATTCGCTCAGCGTCTGCACCGGCATCTTGGCCTTGACCTGCACGACCTTGTAGCCGCCGGCCTTCAGCCGGCGCAGCAGCGTCGGCAAGGCTTCCGCAGTGTGTTTCTGGAAATCGTGCATCAGGATGATGCCCTTGCCGGCCTTGTCGAGCTTTCCCATCACCGTCTGCACGATCTTCTCAGGCGTGCTGGTCTTGCGGAAATCGAAGCTGTCGAGGTCGCAGGAGAACATCGCGATGTTGCGCGTGCCGAGATAGGCCATCGTCGATGGGTTGTGCTCCAACTGAGGAAAGCGGAAGAACGGCGCAGGGCTGGTGCCGAGCGCGAGCTTGACCGCGCTAAAGCCCTTCTCGACCTCGTCCTTGGCCTGCTGCTCGGTCATCTTCTTGGAATTCAGGTTGGCGTGCGACCAGGTGTGCGCGCCGACGGTGTGTCCGGCCGCCAACACCTGCCGCAGAATTTCCGGATGATAGGTCGCGTGCTTGCCGATCGAGAAAAACAGCGCCTTGGTGCATTCGTCATCGAGCGCTTTGAGCACGGCAGGCGTATTGCCCGGCCACGGACCGTCGTCGAAGGTCAAGACGACCTCCTTGTCGGTGAGGAAATCGATTTGCTTGAAATGCTCGAAGCCGAAACCCGGCCCGCCCGTCGTGTCGATCTCGACGACGCGGCTGACGCCGAGTGCATCCGGATTGACGCAGGTCGATTTTGGCTGGACTGGCACGGCCGCGGCGATGGCGGCAACAGGGGCGATGCCCGAGATCGAACCCGTGACCGCGACGTCATCCCTGGCGGCGAGCTTGGCCGCATCTCGCGGCAATGGCTCGGCCGGCTTGGCGGCGACGGTTTGAGGCGGGGCCGCGTCGGCCCGCGGCGCAGAGGTCCAGAACCACACTCCGGCGATGACAACCGCCGTGACAACACTGGCCAGCATCAGGCCCAACGCATTACGCATCGTTACTCTTTCCAAAAACGCAACTAAACCGACTTACGGGATGCGGCACCTTCGCACCGGGACATTCATGCAAAGGAAGTGTTAACGCCCCACCAACACGAATCGGTTTTGCGAAGGAATCTCGACAGATGCAGTCTTTGTGACGGACGTCACAGTTGGGCGGCGTTGGTGACGGTCATCACAGTCCTATCAGGTGTTTGGGCGCATCTAACTCCCATCAGAAACGGGCCCGCTTGAGCGAGGCCAATGGGAGCCTAAAATGACCGCATCCTTCACCCGCACTCTCCGTCAGGCCGGTTTGATCCTGGCCCTCGCCGCTTCGCTGTCCGCGCTGTCGTCGCGTCAGTGCTTTGCCTTCAGCGCCGAGGCCCAGCAGATGTGCACCAGCGACGCGTTCCGCCTGTGCAGCTCCGAAATCCCCAACATCCCGAAGATCACCGCCTGCATGGTGAAGCACCGTTCTGAGCTGAGCAGCGGCTGCCGTTCGGTCATGGACCGCGACCTGACCGCCCAGAGGAAGAAGGTCGCGACCACGGATTCCGAGTGAACAGTCTCTGGGCGATCGAGCGCGTTTTACGTTGCGAATGTGACGCCGACGGGCTCTCGCCCGCGTCGCATCGCTGCAACTCTCACACCCTCTCCCTGCTTGCTCCCTGCTTGCGGCGTGCTGAGCTGCGGACTAGAACGCGCCGGTCACATGGATTGCCGCATGTGTGCCAAAAAAAGGCGTAACAGATGATCAGGTTTCTCTTCGTCGTTCCGGTGCTCGTGCCGCTGCTTGTGACGGCTTTTGCCGCGCAGGCGCAACAGGGGCATGACGCCTGCGCCCGCGATGTCTCGCGCTTTTGCCGGGCGCACATACATGAAGACGACCAGGTCGTGCTGGCGTGCCTGAAGCAAAACCGCGCCCGGCTCTCCAAGGCCTGCGAAAAGGTCCTGACCGACCACGGCCAGTAGCAGCAAGCCGTCATTCCGGGGCGCTTCGGAGATGCGAACCCGGAATCTCGAAATTATTGAAAAGCTACGTGCTGCTGCCCGCCGCCGTCGCAACCACCGGCAGCACTTCGGTGGTGGCGCGGTCGGGCGTATCCTCCTTCCAGCGCACCGATCCGAACGGGCGCTCCAGCATCCGGCGGATCCGTACCGGATCGGGCCCGGTATGGAAGGCGATCGCTTGCAGATGCAGCGTGCGTTCGGATTGGGTGGCGCGGTTGCGCTGGCGCAGGTAATCGAGCCATGTCGGGCAATGATAGCGCTCGGTCCATAACTCGGGATCGGCGATGTCGCGCGCGATCGACCAGCCATAGGCGCCGTTGCGCTGGCGGGAAAGCTGCACATCCTGCATGACATTGTGGAAGGCGCGGGCGTTGTCCTGCGCTACGCGGTATTCGATCTCGACCACCAGCGGCCCGCTGCGGCCGGTCAGCGACAGCCGCACCTCGGGATCGGCGAGCACTTCGGCGTCTTCGTTGCGCGCGCCGACCCTGGGCATGCCGAGCCATAGCCCGAGCAGCGGCGAGGCCAGCATCAGGCCGGCGGAAACCAGAAGCGCTACTTCCACGCCGGCGATATTGGTCAGGTGTCCCCAGCCCCAGCTGCCGATCGCGATGCCGCCGGCGATCGAGGCCTGGAATGCCGCCAGTGAGCGGCCCGCGACCCAGCGCGGGGCTGAAAGCTGCACGCCGATGTTGAACAACGCGACCGCCAGCATCCACACCGCTCCCGCAATCACCAGGGCGGCGGCGGTGAGCACCGGCTCGCGGCTCACCGCTACCGCGGCGATGGCGCCGGCCATCGACAGCGCACAGGCGCGGACCGCCGCCTCGCCGGAAAGCCGCCGGCGAATCTCGCCGATGTTCAACGCGCCGATCACCGCGCCCATCCCGAACGCGCCGAGCATGATGCCGTAGGTCTGCGCGCCGCCATGCAGGAGATCACGCACCACCAGCGGCATCAGCGCCGAGACCGAGCCGCCGATCAGGCCGGTGACCAGCGTGCGCGCCAGCACGATCCGGATCGACGGCGAGTTGGCGATATAGCGCACGCCCGAGACGATGGCGCGGTTCAGACGCTCGCGCGGCAGGCGCGATGGCGCGCTGACGCGATTCCAGAGGAACAGCACGATGAGGAGCGGAATATAAAGTAGCGCGTTGGCCGCGAAGGCCGCGACCGCGCCCGCGGTAGCCACGACAATGCCGCCGATCGCCGGGCCGAAGCTGCGCGCGATGTTGTAGCTGATGCCGTTCAGCGCGACCGCCGACGGCAGGGTGTCGGCCGGCACTTGTTCTGAGACCGAGGATTGCCAGGCCGGTCCGAACAGCGCCATGCCGCTGCCGACCACGAAGCACAGCGCGAGCAGGGTATTGGGCGTGACGAGGCCGAACCACGCCAGCACCGACAGCGCGGTTGCGCCCGAGAGCGAGATCGACAGCGAAACCAGCGCCACGATGCGCCGGTCATACATGTCAGCGATGGCACCGGCCGGCATCGAGATCAGCATCACCGGCAGCATCAGCGCGGTCTGCACCAGCGCGACCTTGTCGGCATCCGATGTCATCTGCGTCATCGCCCAGGCGGCACCGACGGCCTGGATCAATAGGCCGAGATTGGAGAGCAGGCTCGCAAGCCAGATACGGCGGAACACGGGATGCCGCAGCGGCGCTGCCAC
>VAZG01000424.1 GCA_005885285.1 Alphaproteobacteria bacterium
TCGAGGAATGGCTAAAGCGGATCCCGGACTTCAGGCTCGATCCTGCCGGCAAAGTGACCTGGTCGGAAGGCACCGTGCGTGGACCACGGCAGCTCCCGATGCTATTCGGAAGGCCGGCCTGAACTTAAGCCAAAGGGATAACAGGCCGCCCGCGGGAGGCCCGTCATGACCGATCAAACGATCAATCCGGCTCGCGAGCATCTCGACCGTCACGACGTCGAGCGCCGTGTGAAGGCGATCTTTATCGGGTCGGTCGGCAATCTCGTCGAATGGTATGATTTCTACGCCTATACGGCGTTCGCGCTCTACTTCGCGCCGGCATTCTTCCCAAACAGCGATCCGGTGGTGCAGCAGCTCAACGCGGCCGTGCTGTTTGCGGCAACCTTCTTGATGCGGCCGTTGGGCGGCTGGCTGTTCGGTTTCATCGCCGATCGCTATGGCCGGCGGCTATCGCTTACGCTGTCGGTGCTCTGCATGTGCTTCGGCTCATTGATGATCGCGGTGACGCCGACCTATGCCTCGATCGGCATCGCAGCACCGGCCATTCTCGCGCTGGCGCGCATCATCGAGGGCTTGAGCCTTGGCGGCGAATACGGCGCCAGCGCCACCTATCTCAGCGAGGTCGCCGACGCCGATCATCGCGGCTTCTATTCGAGCTTCCAGTACGTCACGTTGATCGGCGGCCAGCTCACCGCGATCATCGTATTGTTGCTGTTGCAAAAGGTTTTCCTGACGCCTGAGGAATTGAAGCAATGGGGCTGGCGAATTCCATTCGTAATCGGCGCGTTGCTCGCGATCTTCGCAGCGGTGATGCGACGCAAGCTGCATGAGACCGACGCGTTTGTCGAAGCGGCAAAACTCACCAAACCGACCGGTTCGATTGCCGGTCTATTGAAATATCCAAAAGAGCTGTTGCTTGTGGTGGGCCTGACCGCCGGCGGCACCGCCGCGTTCTACACCTTCACGACCTATATGCAGACCTTTGTCAGATTGTCGGTCGGCCTCACGCCGGATCAGACGACCATGGTGATTTTCGGATCGCTGGTCTTCGCAACCCTGCTGCAGCCGCTCTACGGCGCATTATCCGACCGCATCGGCCGCAAGCCGCTTTTGATCTTTTTCGGCTTGGCCGGCACGGTGTCAACGGTTCCGATCCTGACCACATTAAAGGAAGCGAAATCGCCGTTGCTGGCTCTCCTGCTGATCTGCGCGGCCTGGATTTTCGTCGCCGGCTATACCTCGATCAACGCTATCGTGAAGGCCGAGCTGTTCCCCACCAATGTCCGCGCGCTCGGCGTCGGCTTGCCCTATGCAATCACCGTGTCGGTATTCGGCGGCACTGCGCCCGCGGTCGCGCTTTATTTCAAGAGCCTCGAGCATGAGGACTGGTTCTATTATTACCTCTCAGGCATGATCTGCCTCTCGCTGATCATCTATGCTACGATGCGCGACACCAAGCACCGATCGGCGATGCATCGCCACGAATGACTGGTGGTCGTAACATGTCCGACGAGAATGAACCGCCCGCGGAGAGCAAGCTAACGCGAACCAAGCAGCGTTGGGCGCGCGAAGGCCGCTTCCTCACCGGCAAGACGTCCCGCCCCGAACGGCAACGTTTGCCGCCGGGACAGCATCTGACGAAGGATTGGCCAACACTCGATCTTGGGCTCACGCCGAACATTTCGCGTGAACGCTGGCGGCTCGACGTTTACGGTGCGGTGGAAACCCCGATCTTTTGGAATTTTGCCGAGTTCACGGCGCAGAAGCAGACGAAATTGGTGTCCGATATCCATTGCGTGACTTCATGGTCGCGCTACGACAATCAATGGGAGGGTTTCGCGACCCGCGATCTATTGATGGCGTGCCAGCCGCGCGAGGAGGCGCGCTTCGTGGTCCTGCATTCCTACGATGGCTACACCACCAATCTTGCACTGAAAGATTTCGCCGCTGACGATGCCCTGCTCGCCCATAGCTGGTCCGGCGCGCCGCTCGCGCAGGAACATGGCGGCCCGGTGCGGCTCGTGGTGCCGCATCTCTATTTCTGGAAAAGCGCCAAATGGCTGCAGGCGATCGAATTCCTCGGCGAGGATGCGCCGGGTTATTGGGAAGTCCGCGGCTATCACAACCGCGGCGATCCCTGGAGCGAGCAGCGCTATTCCGACGACTGATGCCATGACATCAAAAATGATGGAGAACGCCTGTGCCGATTGAACGTTTCCAATTCACCGGCGAGGGCGGCCATCAGCTCGCGGCCGCGCTCGATATGCCCGAGCGTGAACCAAGAGGCTATGCGCTGTTCGCGCATTGCTTCACCTGCGGCAAGGATGTGCTGGCGGCGAAACGAATTTCGGCAGCACTGGCAGCAAGCGGCATCGCGGTGCTGCGGTTCGATTTCACCGGCCTTGGCTCCAGCGAGGGCGATTTCGCCAACTCGACCTTCTCTTCCAACGTTGCCGACCTCGTTCGAGCGGCCGATCACCTCCGCGAAACCCGTAAAGCCCCCGCCATCCTAATCGGCCACAGCCTCGGCGGCGCGGCGATCCTGGCCGCCGCCGCGCAAATCCCGGATGCCAGGGCCGTGGTCACCATCGCCGCCCCCTCCGATCCGGCCCACGTCACGGGCCTGTTCAAGGATCGCATCGAAGACATCCGAAAAGCCGGCGACATCGAGGTTTCGCTCGCCGGCCGCCCGTTCCGCATCAAACGTGAATTCCTCGACGACATCGCCGAGCACGGCCTGATGGCGCATGTCGCCAACCTGCATAAGGCGCTGCTCATCATGCATTCGCCAACCGACGATACCGTCGGCATTGAGAACGCGACCCGCATTTTTGGCGCGGCCAAACATCCCAAGAGCTTCGTTTCGCTCGCCGATGCCGATCATCTGCTCACTCAAAGGGCGGACGCCGCCTATGTTGCCGGCATGATCGCCGCCTGGGCCGGGCGTTACATCGATCCCGCGGCACCTGAGCAAGCCGCCGATCTGGGCCAAGCGCCGCGCCGGGTCGTGGTGCGCGAAACCCGCAACGGCAAATTCCAGCAGACCGTCACCATCGGACCGCATCGGATGCTGGCCGACGAACCGCTAGCGGTCGGCGGCGAGGATTCCGGGCCCGGGCCCTACGATTTCCTGCTGGCCGGCCTTGGCGCCTGCACCTCGATGACCATGCGGCTTTACGCCGATCGCAAATCGCTGCCGCTCGATCGCGTCACCGTGACGCTCCAGCACGACAAGATTCACGCGGAAGATTGTGCCGAATGTGAAACCAAGGCCGGCATGCTCGACCGGATCGATCTGGTCATCGCCACGGAAGGCGCGCTCGACGCCGACCAACGCAAGCGCCTGATGGAAATCGCCGAGAAGTGCCCGGTGCATCGTACCCTGACGTCGGAAATCCGCATCGTGACTAGGGCCGCCGATTGATCTCGCCGGATTCACGTCAGCGGGTCTGACCGCGCGTCCTGCGCCGAGACCAATGGCCGGACGCGGAGCGCGCCGCGCAGGCCGATGGCGGCACCCGCCAATATCCCGGCGACGGCGACAAAGGACGCCAGCGCCAGCGTCGAAAGTCCGGTAAGGCCCTGCCCGATCGAACAGCCAAACGCCATAACGCCGCCCGTGCCCATCAGCGCCGCACCTCCGGCCGAGCGCAGCATGTGGTGCGGCGATTGATAACCTTCCCAATGGAAACGGCCGGTTACCAGCGCCGCCAGAAGGCTGCCGGCGAAGATGCCGCCGACGGTGGCGATGCCGAAGTTGAGGGTCGACCCCGTCGACAGCATCACATATTGCAAGCTGTCCGCGATCGGCGCGATGAAGGTCAGCGACGTGACCGCCGTCGGATTGAAATCATCGGCGCCGAGATACCCGGTCGCATACCAGCCGGCGGCAACCAGCAGACCGACCGCGATGCCCGCCGCGATCTGCCCAAAGGCACGCTGGAACGGCGCGTGCGCGAACGCAAAGATGATCAGGGCTCCCGATATCAGCGAGGCCGCGAGCGTCCGCGCGAATGCTTCGGTGAGGCCCAGCATCGACAACAGAACCGGCAGCGAGACCATCTTCGTGGTCGTCTGCGACAGCTGCACCATGGCGATCCGCCCCGGCGCGATCAGGCCCTTCAGCGTCATCTCCGCGAAAATGCCGAGCACGATCACCACGACAAAGGAGCGGAGATTGCCACGACCGAGCAGCACCAGCGCGCGCGAGCCGCAGCCATTGGAGAGCACCATGCCGTAGCCGAATAAGAGCCCGCCGAAGAACATCAGCGGCACCGAAAACGTCGGTTGCAGATAGATCGATTTGCCGAGATCGACCATTCCGCGCGTTGCCAGGAGTTGGGTTGCGGCGATCGCTACCCCGACCGCCAGCGCATAGGTGCGCACCAGACGGCTATCGCCCTGCGCCCACCAGCCACGCAGGCTGCTCATCAGGCAGAAATCGCTTAGCAGGCCGACCGCGCCGTAGACGACGCCGATGGAAAGACCGGCGAGGACGACAATGTTGGCGACGGAATCCATGGGTTTGTTTGCTCCGAATCGTTTCTACGCCGGCCGCAGGATCACCCGGTCGCGCGAGGAACCCGCGACCGCAACGAAGGCGCGTTTGGCATGTTCCAGCGGATAGATCGCGGCCTCGCTGATCGGGAACGGCTTTAGATGCCCGCTCGCAAAACCGGGCGCCAACTCGCGCAGCACCGCGCCGGTCGCCGACGATGACAAGGCCAGCGTATCGATGCCGACATAGGCGTGCTGGCCGCGATAGAATTCCAGGATATTGAACGGCACAATCGGCTTGATGGCGGCGATCAGGATCTGCCGCCCGCGGAGCGTCAGCGATTGACCAGCGGCTTGAAAATAGGGATCGCCAACCGTGTTGAACACGATGTCGGCGCCCTTGCCGCCCGTGAGCTCGCGCGTGCGCGCCGCGACGTCCACCACCGATGCGTCGATCACCTCGACTGCGGAATTGGCATGGCCCTCATAGGGCTCGGCCTTGCGCACCACGCCGACGACGCGTGCGCCGCGCCAGCTTGCGATCTGCACCGCGGCCTGACCGACCTTGCCGTTGACGCCCATCACCAGCACGGTCTCGTCTCTTTTCGGCAAGCCGGCGCGGCGAAAGCCTTCCATGGCGGTGACAAAGGGAACGCCGATGCCGGCCGCCGCCTCCCAGGAAATTCCCTTCGGCTTGTCGACCACCGCATCGGCCTCCACGGTGAGATGGGTGGCGTGGCTGCCGTCGCGCCGGATGCCGAGGTCGCCCGACGAGCCGAACACCTCGCGCCCGATCATCTCTGGCAGGCCGTCGATGACCACGCCCGCGTAGTCGCGGCCGGGCGTGCGCGGAAACACTGCATAAGCCATGAGGCCGGTCGCGGCTTTCACGTCGGACGGATTGACCGCCGCCGCCTTGATCTCGATCAGCACCTCGTTGGCCGCGCGTGACAACATGCGTGGCTCGACCGCAGGCGCAAGCGAGGCAGGATCGGCCGCCCTGGCCGGCAAGCGCACGCAATGCGCTTCGACCGTGACAGGAGCGTGATCGGCTTGGGCAGCCGGCATGGATAGTTCCGCCTTCTCAGGGTGTGCTGAGAACAGGAGTTACCCTTTTGGCCGCTTGTCGTAAACACGCTTGGCCTTGCCAAGCGAACGTTCCAGCGTGTCGGGGGCGACAATCATGACCCGCGCGGATATGCCGATGGTGTTCTTGATGAAGGCCGATACTTTTTCGGCATGGGGCGAAAGCCCACTGCCGTCCCAGCTCTCGGGCCGCGCCTCCGCCAGGATTGCCATCTCATCCATCCGTCCCTCGCGCGTCAGTTCGATGATGAAATGGCCGCCGCACCAATCGGTCGCGAGCAGGGCCTCCTCGATCTGGGTCGGGAACACGTTGACGCCGCGCAGGATAATCATGTCGTCGGAGCGTCCCGTGACCTTCTCTATGCGCCGCATGCCCGGCCGCGCCGTACCCGGCAAGAGCCGCGTCAGGTCGCGGGTTCGGTAACGGATGATCGGAAACGCTTCCTTGGTCAATGAGGTGAAGACGAGTTCGCCCTTTTCGCCGTCGGGCAGCACCCGGCCGGTCTCGGGATCGATCACCTCGGGATAGAAATGATCTTCCCAGACATGCAGGCCGTCCTTGCTCTCCACGCATTCCTGCGCGACGCCGGGTCCGATCACCTCGGACAGGCCGTAAATATCGGTCGCGTCCATGTCGAAGGCTTGCTCGATCTCAGCCCGCATCGCGTTGGTCCAGGGCTCGGCACCAAAGATACCGAATTTCAGCGAGGATTTTCGCGGCTCCAGACCCTGGCGTTTGAACTCGTCGAGAATGGCCAGCATGTAGCTCGGCGTCACCGTGATGATGTCGGGCTTGAAGTCGTTGATGAGCTGCACCTGCCGCTCGGTCATTCCGCCGGAAACCGGCACCACCGTGCAGCCCAATCGCTCGGCGCCGTAATGCACGCCTAAGCCGCCGGTGAACAGGCCGTAGCCATAGGCGTTGTGGATGATCATACCGCTGCGGCCGCCGGCGGCGCGGATCGAGCGCGCCATCACATCGGACCACACATCGATATCGGCCTTGGTGTAGCCGACCACGATCGGCTTTCCGGTGGTGCCGGAAGAGGCGTGGACGCGGACCAGCTTTTCGCGGTCGACGGCGAACATGTTGAAGGGATAATTGTCGCGCAGGTCAGTCTTGACGGTGAACGGAAATCTGGCGAGGTCGGAATGCTCCTCGAAATCGGCGGGATGCACGCCGGCTTGGTCGAAAGCGCCTCTGTAATGGGCGACATTGTCATAGGCATGCTTGAGCGACCATGCGAGGCGCTTTGACTGCAGCGCCATGATCTCGTCGCGCGAGGCACGCTCGGCCTCGTCCATCTCGGTGCGGTAGGCGCTTTGCCCCCCTTTGAGTTTCGTCGAAGCCATCTAGGCGTTTCCTCAAGTGTTAAATTCATTTTTGCTTGGTATCGATTTCCCCCGGCAGCCATACGCCGCCGATCACGCGGGAATGGCCGCGAAATTCGGCGATCACCGTATCATCCACCGTGACCCGGACGTCGTAGATTCCGGATCGGCCGTTGCGCGAGATTTCCCGCGCGGTCGCGACCAGGCGGTCGCCGAGCTTGCCCGGCTTGATGAAAGTGATGCTGCCCTGGGCGGCAACCACGCGCTCGTTGTGGGTGTTGCAGGCAAAGGCGAAAGCGGAATCCGCCAACGTAAAGATAAAGCCGCCATGGGCGATGCGCTGGCCGTTGACCATGTCGGGCTTGACTGTCATCGTCAACGTCGCCTCGCCGCACCTGACGTCAACGATCTCCATGCCGAGGCCCCGACTCGCGTCGTCTTCCTTCCACATCGCCTCTGCGCAGGCACGCGCGAGGTCGTCGGGTGAAGGCGTGGCCTTGACGTTCACTTGCCGCTCCCTCTCGTTTTAAACGTGATCGTAGTCCACCACGACCTTTTGCGAAACCGGCTTGGCCTGACAGGTGAGGATGAATCCCGCCTTCAGTTCCCACGGCTCCAGCGAATAATTGACGTCCATCGCCGCTTCGCCTTCGACCAGCTTGGCGCGGCAGGTCGAGCACATGCCGCCCTTGCAGGCGAACGGCAGATCGATGCCCGCGCGCAGCGCCGCATCGAGAATGGCCTCGCCTTCCGCGACCGGCACCTCCCGGCGCTTGCCATCGATGATCAATGCGGCATGGGCTTTTGGCGGCGCCGTAGACGGGACGACTGCCTTCGGGCGCGGCTTGCCGCCGAGCCCGGAGACGAAGCGCTCGACGTGGATGCGGTCCTCGGCGATGTCGAGCTCGCGGCAAGTCGCCTCGATGTCTTCGCTCATGCCGGTCGGGCCGCAGATGAAGACGTGATCGATGCTCGATGCCGGCACCAGCCTGCGCAACAGCACCCTCACCTTGTCGCCGTCGAGCCTGCCGTGCAGGATCGGAATGTCCTGCTCTTCGCCCGAGATCACATGGAAGAGTGAGAGCCGCTGCATGAAACGGTCCTTCAGCTCCTCCAGCGCTTCGAGGAACATCATGCCCGATGTCGAGCGGTTGCCGTAGAACAGGAAGAACCGGCTGTCGGGCTCGCGCGCCAGCACGCCCTTGACGATCGACAGGATCGGCGTGATGCCGCTTCCGGCGGCGAAGCCAGCATAAAGGCGCGCTTCCTCCGGCGCCGGCGCGATGCCAAAGCGGCCGGTGGGGGTCATTACCTCGAGTTCGTCGCCGGTCTTCAATTCGTCGGCGGCCCAATTCGAGAACGCGCCGCCATCGAGCTTTTTCACGGCGATGCGCAGTTCACCGTCGTCGGGTCCCGAGCAGATCGAATAGGAGCGGCGCACCTCCTCGCCGTCCATCGTGGTGCGCAAGGTCAAATACTGGCCCGGCAGGAAACGGTAGTAGTCGGCAAGTTCATTGGGAATCGCAAAACTCAGCGACACTGCATCGGCGGCTTCGCGGCGCACATCGTTGACGGCGAGGCGATGAAAACGTGGGTGAGCCGCGGACATGTTCAGTGGCACTTGAAATAGTCGAACGGCTCGCGGCAGCTCTTGCAGCGCCACAGCGCCTTGCAGGAGGTCGAGCCGAACTCGGAGAGCAATTCGGTATTCGCCGAGCCGCATTGCGGACATGCGACTTGCTGCACGCCGAACAGCGCGCGGCGCGAGCTTGCGGCTAACGGCGGTGCAATGCCGTATTCCCTGAGCTTGCGGCGGCCGTCCTCGCTTATCCAGTCGGTGGTCCAGGCCGGCGACAGCACGGTATGAATCTTGGGATGACGAAAACCTTCGCGCTCCAACGCCAGTTCGATCTCCAGCGCGATCATGTTCATCGCCGGACAGCCGGAATAAGTCGGCGTGATCGCGACCTCGACGCGGCCGTCATGGACTGCGACCTCGCGGAGCACGCCGAGATCGGCGATGGTGAGCACCGGGATTTCGGGATCGACCACGCGTGCCGCAATCTCCCAGGCGCGCTGGCGCAGATCCACATCGCTGAGCGTCGCCGTCACCATGTCGCCCCCGGAAAGGTGCGCTGCATCGATTGCAGTTCGCTGAGGAGATGGCCGAGATGTTCGCTGTGCCGGCCGCTGCGACCGCCCTGCTGCATCCAGTTGTTGGTTGGCAGCGTTAGCGTCGCCTCGCTCACGACGTTCGTTATTGTCTTGAGCCATGGCGCACGCAAGCTTGCATCATCGATGGCGATGCCGGCATCGACCAGCGCGCGCTCGCGGTCGTCGAGCCAAAACATCTCGCCGGTATAGGCCCAGAGGTCGTCGATCGCGGTCTGCGCGCGGGCATGGCTTTCCTCGGTGCCGTCTCCGAGCCGGACGATCCATTCGGCGGAATGCCGCAGATGATAGGCGCTCTCCTTTTCGGATTTCGCCGCGATCGCAGCCAGCGTGGCGTCGCTCGACCGCATCATCGCGCGCCAATAGAGATCGGCGAACGCCGCATAGAAGAACTGCCGCACCATGGTGCGGGCGAAATCGCCGTTCGGCTGCTCGACCAGCAACAGATTGCGATACTGCCCAACGTCGCGCAAATAAGCGAATTTGTCCTCGTCGTTGCCGTTGGCTTCGACCTTGGCGGCGTAACCATAGAGCTCGCGCGCCTGGCCCAATAGATCAAGGCCCATATTGGCGAGCGCCATGTCTTCTTCCAGCATCGGCGCGTGCCCGCACCATTCCGACAGCCGATGCCCCAAGATCAACGCGTCATCTGCACGGCGCAGCACGTACAGCACCAGCGGGGTTTCGGAGATCTGGATCGATGCGGCGGCCATGTTCACCACTTGCTCTTCCTCATCCTGAGGAGCGCGCCCCTGCGCGCGTCTCGAAGGATGGGCCAAAAGGTATTCCGGGCCTCGTGGTTCGAGACGGCGCTAGCGCGCCTCCTCACCCTGAGGATGAAAATCACATATGCCCGACTTCGTCGGGAACGTCATAAAACGTCGGATGCCGGTAGATCTTGGATTCCGCCGGTTCGAACATCATGCCCTTCTCGGCAGGATCGGATGCAGTGATCGCGCTCGACGGCACCACCCAGATCGACAGGCCCTCGCCGCGGCGGGTGTAGATGTCGCGTGCGGCCTGCAGCGCCAATCTCGCGTCGGCTGCATGAAGCGAGCCGACATGCTTGTGTGCGAGCCCGTTGCGGCTGCGGATGAAGACTTCCCAGAGCGGAACGTTCGGCGTGGCCATAACGGTCTCCTATTCGGCCGCCTGTGCGACGTCTCGATGGCTGCGCTTTGCGGCGTAGGCGGCGGCGGCCTCCCGCACCCAGGCGCCCTCGTCGTGCGCCTTGCGCCGCGCCCCCAGCCGGTTGCGGTTGCAGGGGCCGTTGCCGGCCAGCACCTGATTGAACTCTTCCCAGTCGATCGGGCTATACACCCAATGCCCGGCTTCATCCCGCGTCATGTCGGGATCGGGAATGGTCAGGCCCAGATACTGCGCCTGTGGCACGGTGGCATCGACGAATTTCTGCCGTAGCTCGTCATTGGAGAAGCGCTTGATCTTCCATTTGGTCGAGGTATCGCCGTGCTGGCTCGCCTTATCGGGCGGACCGAACATCATCAGCACCGGCCACCACCAGCGATCGAGCGCATCCTGCGCCATCGACTTCTGCTCTTTGCCGCCACGCGACAGCGTCAGCATGATCTCAAAGCCCTGGCGCTGGTGAAAGGACTCTTCCTTGCAGACCCGGATCATCGCGCGCGCATAAGGGCCATAGGAGCAGCGGCACAGCGGGATCTGGTTCATGATGGCGGCGCCGTCGACCAGCCAGCCGATCGCACCGATGTCGGCCCAGGTCTGGGTCGGATAATTGAAGATCGAGGAGTACTTGGCCTTGCCCGCCAGCATCATGTCGACAAGTTCTTCGCGCGAGGTGCCGAGCGTCTCGGCGGCGGCATAGAGATAGAGCCCGTGGCCGCATTCATCCTGCACTTTCGCCAAGAGTGCGGCCTTGCGGCGCAGCGACGGCGCGCGCGTGATCCAGTTGCCTTCCGGGAGCATGCCGACGATTTCGGAATGCGCGTGCTGCGATATCTGCCGCGTCAGCGTTTTGCGATAGGCAGCCGGCATCCAGTCGTTCGGCTCGATCCGCTCCTCGGCGTCGATGCGGGCCTGAAACAAGCCTGCGCGCGCGGCGTCCTCGACATGGCGGTCCTCGGCGTCGGACGTGTTGAGCGCCTGGGTGTACATCGCCTGCCTCCCCGTTAAGAATTGCTCGCATTAAAGTATAACAGAATTTACGAAATGCAAGTCATTTCTGTAACATATTAGCCCTGAGCAAACCGCCGTCGGAGCTCGGCGCCGGCCTTCGGCAGCGGCCCGGCCCCGTTGGTTCCATGCCGGTCAAGCCATTGTTCGGACGCGCCAAGCAGTCGCCGATAGATCTCGCCGCAGATCTCTCGAGCCGCCCTGCCCGGCCAATCCTTCGGCAGCAGCGCCGTCGGCAACAGGGGGTCGCGCAGCACCACGCGGCGATAATGGTGGATCAACAGGATCCGCGCGGTGAAGGCATCGGCATCACTGAGTTGGCCGCGGCGATCGATCCAGCCGCGCAACGGCTCGAAGGTCTTCATGAATTTGAGATAGGCGCCGGCGGTGCGCTCGAGCGGCCAGCTCGCGCTGAGCAGGCGCCGTCCGGCCTCGTCCTCGGCGGAGACTTCCAGGCGGATCGCCCGTGCCGCTTCCTCCGGAATCGGCGCGCCCGATGGCGCGACCCATACCCCCGGCACCGGGCTGCCGAAGCCGGCATTCTTGAGCGCCTCGCGCGCGGAGTCGCGATCCCCGGCATTGCCGATCAGCAGAAGCTCAAAACGTCCGGTCCAATCGGAGGTCGGCGCACCATAGATATGCCGGGTCGCGATATCGAAGGTCTGTCGCTCCCGCTGCACCAACCGGTAAAAACTGTTGCGGCCGACCTTTTCGCGCTCGAACCAGCCGTCGGCGGCAAGCCGCGACATCGCGGTGCGCACCACGCTCGAATCAATGTCGAGCGTTTCGAAAAATCTCAGCAGCGTCCCGAGCCACACCGAGCCGCCCCGCGGGACGATGGCATCGCCGAACACGGTGATGATGATCGAGCCGGTACGCGAAGGTTCGCGCTTGAGCTGATCGATGATGCGGGCAAGCGGATGCGCCATGTGCCACGCATAGCGCTTTTTCAGGATTTGCGACAATATCCGCCTGCCGGGGCCACATGGTTCGAGACGCCCGCCTACGCACTGCGGGCTTCGGCGGGCTCCTCACCATGAGGTGTTAGACCTCATCCTGAGGAACGGCGTTTTCGCCGCGTCTCGAAGGATGAAGCCAAAACAGCTTACCGATTGGGATCGGGAAAAACGATGCTGCGCCAGCCGCTGCGGTCGAACGGTTTCCACTTGCCTTCCGTCTGCGCCAGGCGATCGGCCACCGCAAAGACTGCCGCGGGATGATGGCCCATGCCGCAATGGCTGCTCTCGACCTCGATGCTCTCCGACTTTGCGGAGGTCTTCTCCACGCAGCCCTGCCACGCGCAGATGCCGTCGGTGCGGCTGAAGATCGCGGTGGTCGGCACCGGCGGCGTCCCCGCCAGCGCGCCGCCGAAGCGTCCATCCTCTTCATCGGCGCGGCGGCCGCTCGCCATCTCATAGACGCGCCAAGCATTGGTCGCCTTCGGACCGGCCGCAAACGGACTGCCGAGCGTGATCACCGAGCGCACCCGCTCCGGCATCAACTTGGCGAGCTGGCGCGCATAGAGACCCCCCAAGCTCCAGCCGACCAAGGAGACCTTGCGGCCATGGGTGTCGTTCAATTCTTTGACGAGATCCGTCATCGCGTGCTGCACGCCCGGGCGGAGACCCAGATTGCGGCCTTGGCGCCAGCCACTCACGACGTAGCCGCGGTTCTTCAGGAAGCTGCGCAGCGGGCGCGTCGAGGTGTCGGAGGCAACAAGCCCGGGCAATACCAGCACGGGATGTCCGTCGCCGCGCGGCGCCAGCGAGAGCAGCGGCAACGCGCCGAGAAAGGCGCCGAGTTCATGGATGGCGCGTCCCTCCAGAAACATCAGGGTCCGGGACGGCGGATCAAGCGCCTGCGCAGCAAGGGACATCGTATCTCCTATTCAGGCCGGCTCCTTTACGTCGCGGCAGCCGGCCAATGGATCAATGGAAAGACGTGAAAATCCGCCAGAATCGTCCTGCGATGCAACAATACGTCCTGAAAAGCTAGGGAACCGCCTTGCGCGTTTCAAGCGGGCCACGATGCCCGTGATCACAACTACACAACTAAACGCCTTGCCGTGATCAATTAGTCACAACAGCCGCAGCAGGAATTCGGCGGTGTAGAGCGCAAGCCCCGCAAGGCCGCCGATCAGCGAACCGTTGAAGCGGATATATTGCAGGTCGCGGCCGATGTTGATTTCGATCAGCGCAATCAACTGTCCCATATTCCAGGCCTTGACCTGATCGGCGATGAAGGTCGAGACGCCGCTCTTCTGGTCGGCGACGAAGCTTGTGAGCACCGCCACCAGGCCGTTGTTGATCTCGCCCCGCAATTCGGCATCGCCGGCGAGCGCCTCGCCGGCCGCAACGAACATCCCAGCCAGATGATGCCGCAGCACCTGGGTCTCGCCGCTGGCGCTGCGCTCGATGAACGATCGTGTGTTCGACCAGATGTTGCGCGCGAGATCGGAAAGCTCGGGACGCGCCAACAGATCGCGCTTCAAGCCGTCGATGCGGCCGGCATAGGCCGGATCGCTGCCGAGCCGGTCCACGAACGACAGCACCATCGAATCGAACTCACCGCGGAACGGATGCTTGGGATCGTTGCGGACTTCCTCGAAGAACGCGGTCGCAGACGCCACGATCTTGTTCACCAGGAACTTGTCGGTGCGATAGAGTTTCAACAGCGTCGGCAGCTGGCTGCGGACCTTTGCCCGGATCATCGCCATGGTCCTGGCTTGTGTCAGCGTGTCGTGAACTATGCGCATGAGGTCGTCGAGCAAGGCTTGATGCCGGCGTTCTTGCACAAAGGCGCGTAATGTGCCGGCGGCGAGCGGCGCGAGATCGATCGACTGCAATTGCGCGATCATGCGGCGGGTGATGAAGGTCTTCAACCCCGAGGTTTCGGTAGCGGAAAACGCCTCGGGCAAAAGCCTCAGTGCAAAGCGGGCGAGGTCGTCGCTGCGTTTGCGGTCGCGCAGCCAGTCGGCGATGAATGACCCGAAATCGACCTGACGAAGCTTGGCCTCGACGGGTTCGGCTTCGAGGAAATGCCCCTCGATGAATTCGCCGAGCTTGTCGGCTATCCGCTCCTGATTGCCCTGGATGATCGCGGTATGCGGGATCGGCAAGCCCAGAGGCCTCTTGAACAGCGCGACCACCGCGTACCAGTCGGCCAGCCCGCCGATGGTGGCGGCTTCCGCGAACGCTGCGACAAAGCCGAACACGGGGTGCACGGTCAACAACAGTTTCGCGATCACGAACAGCGCCAACGTCGCCGCCAGCACCAGCGTCGCCAGTGCCTTCACGCGCTTGAGTTCCGCGGCGCGAGCAGCGTCGGCGGGCGCGTCGAATGAGAAGGTGGCGGGAAGAGTCATGCGGGCTTTTCGAAAAAAGACCCTCGTCCTGAGGAGCGGCGCCTTCGCCGCGTCTCGAAGGATGAAGGTCCGATCGCGGCCTCATGGTTCGAGACGGCGCAAACGCGCCTCCTCACCATGAGGGTCTGCGCTGATCTATGCGGACACGCGACAAAAAAGAAGGCCCGCGCGAAGCGGGCCTTCGAACTATCCGCCGATCGACCGAGATCAGGCAGACTTGGTGTAGACCTTGGCCAGGTTGTCCTGCGCGGTCTTCGCACCGTTGGCGACGAGCTTGCCGAGATATTCGGTAGTCGCCTTCGCCCGCGTGACGAGCACTTCGCCGCGCGCACGGGCCATGTCGGACTGGATCTGGACCGCTTCGTTCAGCGACTTGGCGGATGCCAGTCTGTCGATGCCGGCGAAAAACGCCTCGACGTCCTGGTAGATCGCCTGCTGGATGGTCCGGCTGATCTTGGCGGCCTCGCTGACGGAGTCAGCGGCGGCAGTCTCGATAGCGGCAGTCACCTTCTCCGAACCGGCGAACACGTCGGCGGCGCGGTCCTTGGCAGTGTTGGCGGTCTTCTTGACGAACTCGCGGGCCGCCTCGGGGACCTCCAGGTTCTGGAAATTCTTGAAGGCTTCCGTGACGGGCGCAAAGGCCCCTTTCACGCTGTCGAGCACGGGGTTGATTTCAGTGGTCATCGGTCTCTCCATCCTCAGGGTTTGAGCTATGGGCTCACCCCGTCCGCTTTGGCCCGGGGCTTGATCGTTGTGCCATAGTTAATGGTGCGACGCAACATTAATGTTGCGACGCGATATCACGAAATCGTGATCAATCTAAATATCGAGCGGGCTGCTGCTCCATTGGGCACTTCAGTGCTGGACGGCTTCGGCCAGCCCATAGGCCTCCAACTGGGCCTGGACCTGCGCGATATTGTGCCCGAGCACCACGATATCGTGCGTTTTGCCTTCGACATCGCGGACATGGTCGCGGAGCAGCGCCTCGGCCTTGAAGCCGAGGCTCTCGAACAGCGTGATCGCGCCCCTCTGGTCGACCGTCATCTGCACCGAAAGCTTTTCCAGGCCTGCGCCCAGCGCGAGCGCAAACGTCTCCTGCGACAGCGCGCGTCCGACGCCCTGCCCGCGCACCTCCGCTGACACCACCATCCGGATCTCGCCGACATGCGGCGACCAGGAATGCG
>VAZG01000458.1 GCA_005885285.1 Alphaproteobacteria bacterium
AACAGGATGAGAAGAGCACGTCGATCAGGATGAGGGAGTGTCGCCGGATGCGCGACGAAGGGAGGGCGTAGCCCGACCGGAGTTGCGAATCTGGCGACCGGCGGGGCCCCGCAAGGGGCCGTGTTTTCTGGCGGTCGCGGTCGGTCGATAGCAAGCGGGTTCTTCACCCCGATGAGGAACCGCAGCTTGCCCGGCCGCCACATCACCGACTGCCAGATGAGGTTGTATATGAGTTTCCGCCAAACCGAGACGCCGACCGTTGCCGCGGCCAAAGCCGGGTTCAGCGCCGCCACCGCCTATCGCATCGAACAGGATCCTCGGCTGCCGTCGCAAAAGAGAGCGCCGCGCGGCCGCCGACGGCGCGATCCGCTATCTGAGGTTTGGGACAGCGAGGTAGTGCCTTTGTTGAAGACCGCCCCAGGCCTGCGGCCGGTGGCCATTTTCGACGAGATCCGGCGTCGCCATCCCGAGATCGGCGTCGGTGTTCGCCGCACCCTGGAGCGGCGCATCCGTGCCTGGCGGGCACTGAACGGGGCCGAGCAGGACGTCATCTTCCGGCAGGAGCACCCGCCGGGCCGGCTGGGGCTTTCCGATTTCACCGACATGGGCGATCACGGCGTCAGCATCGCCGGTGTGCCGCTGGATCACCGGCTCTATCACTTCCGTCTGGCCTTCTCAGGGTGGGAGCATGCTCACGTCGTGCTCGGTGGGGAGAGCTTTGTGGCATTGGCGGAGGGTCTGCAGAACGCATTGTGGGCGCTCGGCCGAGCCCCATTGCAGCATCGCAGCGACAGTCTCTCGGCCGCCTTCCGCAATCTCGACGCCGACACACGGCAGGATCAGACGCGGCGCTACGAGGCACTGTGCGCGCATTACCGCATGGCGCCGACCCGCAACAATCGGGGCTTGGCGCATGAGAACGGCTCGATCGAAAGCCCACACGGCCATCTGAAACGAGCGATCGAGGACGCGCTGTTGCTGCGCGGATCGCGCGATTTTGACACCCTCGAGGCTTATCGCCGCTTTGTCGACGAGATCGTCGGCCGGCGCAATGCCCGCAACGGCAAGCGGCTCGATCTTGAACGTCCGGCGCTGCAGGCATTGCCGGCGCACCGGACGACGGATTACGAGGAGACGATCGTCACCGTCACCTCGACGAGCGGGTTCACCCTCAAGAAGGTGTTCTATTCGGTCCCCTCCCGCCTGATCGGCCATCGCCTGCGGGTGCGCCTTTACGATGATCGGCTCGAATGCTCTCTCGGCGCGACGCCGCTGATGACGCTGCGTCGCGGGCGGCCGCACCCCACCGGCAAACACGGCCACGTCGTCGATTACCGGCACGTCATCCATTCCTTGCGCCGCAAGCCAATGGCCTTGCTCAACCTGATCTATCGTGAGCAGTTGTTCCCGCGCCGCGCCTATCAGCGCGCCTTCGAGGCGTTGCTTGCCGGTGACAGCGAGAAGCAGGCCTGCCGCACCATGGTCGGGCTGCTGGCACTCGCTCATGATCGGGCGTGCGAAGCCGATCTCGCCGAGGCTATTGACGCCGAACTCGATGCCGGCAGACTGCCCGATCTTGACACACTTGGCCGTCGCTTCGCGCCACATCCAACCGCCATCCCCGACATCACCGTCGAGGTAGCGCCTCTGCATCTTTATGACGAGCTCAGCACCGTCCAGTGGGTTGGTGCGGCATGAGAACGACCGATCCCGGCGACGCCGCCCGCATCGAGCTGCTCCTTGCCGAGCTGCGGCTGCCCGCTGTCAAACAGGTCTGGGCCTCGCTCGCTACCCAGGCCGACAAGGAAGGCTGGCCGGCCGGACGTTTCCTGGCGGCATTGGCCGAACATGAGATTGCCGAGCGCGCCCGCCGCCGCCTCGAACGCCATCTGGCCGAAGCCCGGCTGCCGCCCGGCAAGACCCTCGACACTTTCGACTTCGAGGTCGTCCCGGTGGTCAGCAAGGCCCAAGTCATGGCGCTCGCCGCCGGCGACGCGTGGCTGAACAACGGCGCCAATTTACTGTTGTTTGGGCCACCGGGTGGGGGCAAAAGCCATCTCGCGGCGGCGCTCGGTTTCGCTCTTGTCGAAAACGGCTGGCGCGTGCTGTTCACCCGCACCACCGATCTCGTCCAGCGGCTGCAAATCGCCCGCCGCGAGCTCGCTCTCGAAGCTGCCATTGCCAAGCTCGACAAATACCACCTGCTGATCCTCGATGACCTCGCCTACGTCACCAAAGACCAGGCCGAAACCAGCGTGCTCTTTGAGCTCATCAGCGCCCGGTACGAGCGAAAATCCCTGCTGATTACCGCCAACCAGCCGTTTGGCGAATGGGGCAAAATCTTCCCGGACCAGGCAATGACGGTCGCGGTCGTCGACCGCCTCGTTCATCACGCCACCATCTTCGAGATGAACGTCGAAAGCTACCGCCGTCGCACTGCGCTTGAACGCAAGCGAGGCCGCGGCCGCCCGCCGATCCACGCGACAATAACGGCCAACGCCTGATCGCCGCGCCGCGACAATCAAACCCTCGATCGCCCCTTGCACGACAGACACGCCGCGACGATCATGCCCATACTGCGGCGCCGGATTCCCATCCTGATTGTCGCTCCGTTCCAATCCAGATTGCCGCGCTATACCGCCGCCCGTCGCGCCGGCCGAGCCGGTTCCGGCGGTCAGCGCCGAGGCTGCGACACCGCCGCTGCGCCCGATGACGGACGCGCCGCCATAATGGTGGCGGCCCATCTCGTAGGCTTCTTCGTCGGTATCCATCACGCAGGTATGGATCAAGTAGCCGAGGTGCTGTGGCGTCGGCACCCACCCATCCTCTTGCGCCACCTCGTGGTAGATGTCGCGGCACGTCGCGGTGGCATCGAGGGCGCTGCCCAAGACGAGATAGGTGATCTGCTGCCGCGCCGCCCAGCGGATGGTCTCCGGGCTCAAGATGCCGGCCGCCCAGATCGGCGGGTGCGGTTTCTGCAGCGGCAATTGCCACGGATTGACGACGCGAAGATGATAGTGCTTACCATCCCAGCGGAACGGGCCGGGCACGGTCCAGGTCTTCTAGATCAGCGCGAAGGCCTCTTCGAACCGCTCTCTATTGTAGGCGGAGTTCGCGTTGGTCGAGAGCTGCTCGATGCCGGTGCCGCGCACGAAGCCCGAGATGATCCGCCCGCCCGAGATCAGGTCGAGCATCGCGATCTCCTCGGCGACCCGCACCGGATTGTCGTGGATCGGCAGCGGATTGCCGATCAGTGCGATCGTGCCTTTGATGCGCTGGCTGATCACCGCCGCCGAGATGTTGACGCTCTCTTGCATCGACAGCACGTTGTTGTGGTGCTCGGTGCACACCGATCCGTCGAAGCACATCTCGGACGCGTATTCGTGCTCGCGCAGGAACATCTGCCAGAGGTCGCGAGCCTTCTCCGGGTCGAAGATGCTGTTGGGGAACAACAGCGCCGAATAACCGTATTGCTCGAGGGCTTCGATCGGATAGGCATTGTAGCCCATCTCCGAGAAGAAAAAGAATTTGCGCGTCATCGCATGGCTCCTGTCGCGCGTCGGTTCTATTCACGCATTGAACGCGAATGATGGCCACCTCCGCAACAGTCAAGGTTGCGACGTGCCGATTGGGCGGCAAAACGTATGCCAGGGCCAGATTGATCCACAAGCTGACGTTCATTTTCGGCCTCAAGAACCGACAAGCATATCCTGATGGCTCTCTGCAACAGAGGAGCCCACTATGCGAGACCCCATAGATGCCATTCCGCAGGCCTCAAGTCGTGAACCCTGGAACAAAGGGAAATTGATCGGCGCGAAGCCGCCTCTGCGGCCGAAGCACGTCCGGTCGATCCGCACCAAGCTGCAAATCGCGGGGCGAACACGCGACTTGGCCATGTTCAATCTGGCCATCGATAGCAAGCTCCGAGGATGCGACGTCGTCAGCTTGCGGGTGGAGGACGTTGCTCCTCATGGTCACGCGATCGACCGGGCGAGCGTGCGCCAGAGGAAGACCGGCCAGCCCGTCAGGTTCGAAATCACGGAGCAGACCCGAGAGGCGATTGACAATTACATCGATGCCGCCAGAAAGAAGCCGGGCGAGTACCTTTTCGGCGGCCATCGCGGTCGGGATCGACCTATCACGACGCGACAGTATGCCCGACTGGTCTGCCAATGGATTGCCAGCATTGGTCTGGACCCGAGCTTCTTTGGCACGCACTCATTGCGCCGAACAAAGGCGACACTCATCTACCGCCGCACGGGCAACCTGCGGGCGGTGCAGCTTCTGTTGGGGCACAAGAAGATCGAGAGCACAGTGCGCTACCTCGGCATTGAGGTCGATGACGCTCTCGCCATCGCGGAACAAGTCGACGTCTGATCTACCGGGGCAGAGCGGAACAGCTCTGCCCCCTCTCGCAAGATCCGAGGGGTGCCAGTTCCGGACCCTGTCCCCTCGCAGTTCAGTTGGTCCGGACGCCGTCCCTTGCGGACGCTGGTTGGTATCGCTTAAACAAAATGGCGACCGGACGGTAGACCAGAGCCCGGTTGAGTACGGCTTTCAGGCCGCAAAATTAAAGCCATACCCCGGCACCCGGATGCCGTGGCGGCCGCCGAGTTCGACACCGGCGGCAACGAGGGACAGCTCAAACCGGCCGCGGCGTTGCTTGCCGTGCGCAAACGTTGGTGCGGTGGGGCGGCCTGGAGCGCATCATTACGAGAGTCTATCTCGATTGTCCGGGGCCGCGGGGACATTCGATTGCTGTTCCATCCACCGACCCGTGCTCTCAAGCGGTGGCTTGGCGGTGCCGCATCAAATCAGGATGTCCGGGTATGCCGGGCGCCTGGCCGGGGTCGAGTGCCCGCACCAGCACTGTTCCGTTCCCCTTCGAGACATGAAGACCCCGCGAACGTGTGCCATACCAACAAAGCTAGGCGGACCGCCGAAACGGATGCGTGCAAGTCCCCTCGGGAAACGGATAGATTAGGGCGTTGCGGCAAACATTCGGAACCCGGCTGGGGAGGAAGCTAATGAATCGCCCGATGTATTTTCTGGCGGTCTTGGGAGTGTCTTGGCTATTGACGGACGCCACCAGTGCCCAGCAAACGCCACGATATCCGCTGGATGACAAATTGGCCAATGAGCCGGCGCCGTGGGCAGTGGCCGGCAAATGGGGCAAGCGCGGCAATTGGGGGCGCTGGGGCGAGGAGGACAAGCGCGGGATGCTCAATTACATCACGCCTGAGATGGTCGTAGAGGCCGCGGCTCTGGTCAAGAAGGGCAAGGTC
>VAZG01000459.1 GCA_005885285.1 Alphaproteobacteria bacterium
CGATGCCGGCCTCGTCGAGGTTTTTCAGCGCTTCTTCCGAAACGTTCGGAATGTCGCGGGTGATTTCCTCCGGCCCCAACTTGGTGTCGCGGGCCATCACCTCGAACTCCTCGATGTGGATCGAGGTGAAGACGTCGTCCTTCACGATCCGCTCGGAGAGCAGGATCGAGTCTTCGAAGTTGTAGCCGTTCCACGGCATGAACGCGACCAGCACGTTGCGGCCGAGCGCGAGCTCGCCGAGATCGGTCGAGGGACCGTCGGCGATGATGTCGCCCTTCCTGACGATGTCGCCGACCTTCACCAGCGGACGCTGGTTGATGCAGGTCGACTGGTTGGAGCGCTGGTACTTCATCAGGCGGTAGATATCGACGCCCGACTTGGTGGGATCGAGATCTTCGGTGGCGCGGATAACGATACGGGTGGCGTCGATCTGGTCGATCACGCCCGACCGGCGCGCCGCGATCGCAGCACCTGAGTCGCGGGCAACCACGCCTTCCATGCCGGTGCCGACAAACGGCGCTTCGGCGCGCACCAAGGGCACGGCCTGACGCTGCATGTTCGAGCCCATCAGCGCACGGTTGGCGTCGTCGTTCTCGAGGAACGGAATCAGCGCCGCGGCTACCGAGACCAACTGCTTCGGCGACACGTCCATATAGTCGACCTTGTCGGGCGGAAGCGGCACCACGTCGCGCGTACCGCTCGATCGGCAGACCACGAGGTCGTCGGTGAAGCGGCCACGATTATCGATCGACACATTGGCCTGAGCGACCGAATAACGTCCCTCCTCCATTGCCGAGAGATAGACCACCTCGTCGGTGACCCGGCCGTCCTTGACCTTGCGATAGGGCGTTTCGACGAAGCCGTATTTGTTGACGCGCGCAAAGGTCGCAAGCGAGTTGATCAGGCCGATGTTCGGGCCTTCCGGCGTCTCGATTGGGCAGATGCGGCCGTAATGCGTCGGGTGCACGTCGCGCACCTCGAAGCCGGCGCGCTCGCGAGTCAGACCGCCCGGGCCAAGCGCCGACAGGCGACGCTTATGGGTGATCTCCGACAACGGGTTGGTCTGGTCCATGAACTGCGAGAGCTGCGAGGAGCCGAAGAATTCGCGCACCGCGGCAGCCGCCGGCTTGGCGTTGATCAGGTCCTGCGGCATCACGGTGTCGATGTCGACGCTCGACATGCGCTCCTTGATGGCGCGCTCCATGCGCAACAGCCCGATGCGGTACTGGTTTTCCATCAGCTCGCCGACCGAGCGCACCCGGCGGTTGCCGAGGTGATCGATGTCGTCGATCTCGCCCTTGCCGTCGCGCAAATCGACCAGCGTCTTGATGACGGCGAGGATGTCTTCCTTGCGCAGCGTGCGATGGGTGTCGGGCGCATCGAGCTCGAGGCGCATGTTCATCTTGACGCGGCCGACCGCGGACAGGTCGTAACGCTCGGGGTCGAAGAACAGCGACTGGAACATGGCCTGGGCCGAGTCGATGGTCGGCGGCTCACCGGGACGCATCACACGGTAGATGTCGAACAGCGCGTCTTCACGCGTCATGTTCTTGTCGGCGTGCAGCGTGTTGCGGATGTAGCCGCCGACATTGACATGGTCGATGTCGAGCAGCGGCAATTCCTTGTAGCCCTGCTCGTTCAGCACCTTCAGAAGCTTGTCGGTGATTTCCTCGCCGGCTTCGGCGTAGATTTCGCCGGTCTTCGCATTGACGAGGTCTTCGGCCAGGTAATTGCCGACCAGTTCCTCGTCCGACAGGCGCAACGCCTTCAGGCCCTTTTCCTGGAGCTGGCGCGCGCCGCGCACGGTGAGCTTCTTGCCGGCCTCGAGCACGACCTTGCCCGAGTCGGCATCGATCAGGTCGTTGATCGTGGAGTAGCCGCGGAAACGGGTGGCGTCGAACGGCACGCGCCAGCCCTCTTTGGCGCGCTTGTAGCTGATCTTCTTGTAGAACGTGGAGAGGATCTGCTCGCCGTCGAGACCGAGCGCGAACATCAGCGAGGTCACGGGAATCTTGCGACGGCGATCGATGCGCGCGAACACGATGTCCTTGGCGTCGAATTCGATGTCGAGCCAGGAACCGCGATAGGGAATGACGCGCGCGGCAAACAACAGTTTGCCGGACGAATGGGTCTTGCCCTTGTCGTGATCGAAGAACACGCCGGGCGAACGGTGCATCTGCGAGACGATGACGCGCTCGGTGCCGTTAACGACGAAGGTGCCGTTCATGGTCATGAGCGGGATATCGCCCATGTAGACGTCCTGCTCCTTGATATCCTTGACCGACTTGGCGCCGGTCTCTTCGTCGATATCGAACACGATCAGGCGCAGCGTCACCTTCAGCGGCGCAGCATAGGTCATGCCGCGCTGGCGGCACTCGTCGACGTCGTATTTCGGCGGCTCGAATTCATAGCGGACGAATTCCAGCATCGAGGTGCCGGAGAAATCCGAGATCGGAAACACCGAGCGGAACACCGCCTGCAAGCCCTCGTCCAGCCGGCCGCCCGTGGGCTCATCGACCATCAGGAACTGGTCATAGGACGCCTTCTGAACCTCGATGAGGTTCGGCATGTCGGCGACTTCCTTGATGTGTCCGAAGAACTTGCGAACGCGTTTGCGACCGGTGAATGTCTGCTGCGCCATCGTGGCCTCTCGTTATCGTCGCCCTTGATGGGCGAACCTTCCGGGGCACGACTGGTGTCGCCCCCGGGTTGAATTCCGATCCATCTTGAGAGCCCCAAGCGTGATTTCAGGGGTTAAATCCCGAATCTGTTCTTCAGACCTTCAAAACGCAAAACGACGCGCGGGGCGCATGATTCGCACCCGCCCGTCACAACCATCATCTTCACGGACTGCAAAAGCCCGAAATTGCTTATCTCCCAACGGCTTGCGAAAGGATACCCGCGGTTCCCCACCTCAAGCCGTGCTTTCGTGCTGCCGTCCCGATATGGGATGGCAATCATGGAGATTCGAGGGGCAAGCCCACGAATCCCCACACATTTTTGTGTTCAACATGCGGCAGGGCCGGTCCCGTCGCACGTCTCTTGCATTCTCGTGCGGAGCGGGCCTTCGCCCGTCCCATCCTCCGTCATGGCCGGGCTTGACCCGGCCATCCACGTCTTTGGGCGCCAGATCCCCGGATCGCGCTTCGCTTGTCCGGGGATGGAATTGAAGCAAGCTTCGCTTACTTCAATTCCACCTTCGCGCCAGCCTTCTCGAGCTGGGCCTTGATCTTGTCGGCTTCGTCCTTGTTGACGCTTTCCTTGACAGGCTTCGGCGCGCCCTCGACGAGGTCCTTGGCTTCCTTGAGGCCGAGGCCGGTGATGGCGCGGACTTCCTTGATGACTTCGATCTTCTTGTCGCCGGCAGCGGCGAGAACGACGGTGAACTCGGTCTTCTCTTCGACCGGAGCAGCGGCGGCGCCGCCACCCGCGGGACCGGCCACCGCGACCGCAGCCGCGGCCGAGACGCCCCACTTCTCTTCCAGGAGCTTTGCGAGCTCGGCGGCTTCGAGCACGGTCAGGCTCGAAAGGTCGTCGACGATTTTCTGTAAGTCAGCCATTGATCTGTTTCCTTAAGCGTATTGGTTCGAACCAGGTTTTCAGTTTTGCGAAGGGTGTCAGGCCGCTTCGCTCTTTGAGGCATGAGCCTGAATGACGCGCGCGAGCTTCGCCGCCGGCGCGTTGGAGAGCTGTGCGAGCTTGGTCGCCGGCGCCACGATGAGGCCGACAATCTTGCTGCGCAGTTCGTCGAGCGACGGCAGGGAGGCCAGGGCCTTCACGCTGTCGACATTCAGCACGGTTTTGCCCATCGAGCCGCCGAGGATGACGAACTGCTCGTTCGTCTTGGCGAATTCGACGGCAACCTTTGGCGCCGCGACCGGATCGTTGGAAGTTGCGATCACGGTCGGCCCCTTCAAAAGGGAACCGATCGAGGCGACGTCAGTGCCTTCAAGAGCGATTTTGGCGAGACGGTTCTTCGAGACCTTCACCGACGCGCCCGCCTGCTTCATCTGCATGCGCAGCTTCTGCATCTGGGCCACGGTGAGGCCGGAATAATGAGCAACGATCGCCACGCTCGTGGTCTTGAAGACCACGTTGAGCTGTTCGACCGCCTCTTTTTTTGCCGCTCGTTCCACAGCAAGCTCTCTCCGGTTGGCGGCCCTCGTGCGAGACTGGACCGCCGGGTTGCACCGATCGTCCAGCCCTAAACCTGACCTCTAGACACCAGTCTCAAGGACGCGCCGGGCGAGACGACATTTCAGCAGCCTGCCCTCCCGAGCCCAAACGGAGCCGCGGGGTGTCGAGGTTCGAACCAAATAAGCCTCTCCGCTGCCCCAAAGGGCTTGCGCGAAGCGAAATCCGGTCTTCACCCGTCTATGCAGGCCATGCGATTAAGCCGTTGAAGAAACAGAAGCGTTTCGTCGCGGGCGCCTGCAGTCTCGGACAGGACGAGATCATCCGGCACGCCGGAAGACCTCTGCCGCATTCCCCCAAAAGCGATGGCTTCCCTTCCTTTTGAGCAATCCAAGCGGATGGCCTCAAAAGGAATGATCTCCTATCGTATCGGGTTTTCGGAATGCGAGCACGGACCTGCCAGCAACCGCCAGCACGTCCGGAAGCCCCGGTCTTTACAAGGTCCGACCCGGCTTGCCAAGGGCAAAATTCACACCAGTTGTCGGACGGCAGTTTGGATGGATTTTGGCCGAAAATCGCCCATTCAGGCGTCTTTCACTGGGTAGGGCAGCGGGTTCCCTGCAAAAAACGCCGTTAGATTGGCAATGACGCAGTCCTGCATAGCCGTGTGCGACTCAAGCGTGTGGCCACCGATATGCGGGCTAAGCACCACATTGGGGAAGGCAGTCAGCATATCAGGGGCGTGCGGCTCGTTCTCGTAGACGTCGAGACCGGCTGCGGCGATGGTCTTGTCGGT
>VAZG01000621.1 GCA_005885285.1 Alphaproteobacteria bacterium
GATGGGAAAGGCGGCGCGAACGAGAGCCGACGTCGCCAGGACACCGGGCATCTTTGCGGGACTGATGGTTCGAATCCGGCTCCCTCCAGCGGAGAGTCCACTGCGAACTTGCCCCGCACGGCAGTCGGCGCGGTCATGTTTTTGGCCGGGGAAGAGGCTTGGCCGATCGACATCATCGCTAGTGAATTGAGCAGCGCCAGGCCGAGCGGGGGCCTAGCAAAGACCGCGTTCAGATCCCAAGGCGCGCGAGGTGCCTTTCTGGGTAGCGCAGTCCCGCTGCGGCGCCCGGCGCGAAGACACGGGCGAGCACCTCCGCTGTATCGGCGGAAAGGGAAAGCGCCGCGGCCGCGGCGTTCTCTTCGAGACGGCGGACGTGGCTCGTGCCTTGGAGATGGGCTCCGGTGAAATCAGCCCCTTGGAGCACGGCCCGGTCCATCTTGATCGCGCGCAGATTAAGGCCCGAGAAATCTCGCCCGGTCAGATCGGCTGATGAGAAATTCGCGCGGTGGCCTTGGTGGTATTCCGTCTCCAGGTAAAGCCGGTGCTCCGCCAGCATCCGCTCGATTTCGTCGGGAGAAAGCGCGCGGACTGGTGTGCGGACTGAAAAGTCGGCCATCCCGGCAAAGGGCGATTGCGGTCTATCGGGCTCTGCCATGGTGCGATCTTACTCCGAAACGCAAACGACGGCACGATTTCGCTAATCGGCGAGGACGGTACTGGTGCCCATGGCCGTGAGCAGAGGCCGACTGTATCAGGAGGAGCTCCCGATCCCAACGCGGCGCACGAAACGTCCCTTTGTTCATTACAGGACGTCCGGTCTCACCGATGAAACCGGCACATCGCGGATTAAAAAATTTACGCTCCCCTGACTTGGGACCGAGGGTTCGAACTGCTCCATCGAGCGCAGCGTCATACAAACCCGATCGACCCTAGACCACGACTTGATGCATCGGCATATTTGGGGCGCGCAAGGCGACATGCTGATCAATTGAGCTGGAATTGGATTCGTGTCGTTCACGCTCGGCGATGGTGTCGTGGCGCCTCGAGCACCGCGCCCAACCAACCACCGAGGCACGGAGGTCACGATGGCCCAAAACATCGCAATCGAGCGGATCGATCACATCGGGGTTCGAGTGCGAAATCTCGACCGCGCTCTGGGCTTTTACAGGGTGCTTGGGTTTGCTGTGGTGCGCCGCGCCGAGGGCGACGATGTCGCGATCATTCGCAACGAGCACGGAGTGGAGCTCAATCTCGTGTTCAACGCCAATGCCGGCGATCCGGCCACCAACATTCTGATGGACGTCGGGGACAAATTCCCCGGCTACACTCACATCGCGCTGCGCGTCGCGTCTATCCCGGAAACCGTCGCCGCGCTGAACGAAAACGGCATTCCGATCGCCCAGGGACCAGTCAGTTTTGGCGAGAGCGGGCAGATTTCGGTGTTCGTGCGCGACCCTGATCGCAACGTTATCGAGCTGCGCGGCCGCGAGCAGGGCGTGTAAGGGGGCTGAAAAGGTGGGGACCAACATGTCTGAACACTTCACCGAGATATTGCGCGCTGCGAGCGAGCCGGCCTGGTCGGATGCCGTGAGGCATCGCTTCGTCAACGAGCTGTTCGCCGGAGCCGTGCCCGATGCGGTGATGGCGCGCTATCTCATCCAGGACCACCGCTTCCTCGATAGTTTCTTGACGCTGCTCGGCGCGACGCTCGCCAGCGCCGACACGTTCGAAGCCAGGGTTCGGTTCGGTCGCTTCATCGGCATGGTGTCGGGCGAGGAGAACACCTTTTTTCTCCGCGCGTTCGAGGCACTCGGCGTCACCGAGGACAGGCGCACGGCCGATCCCGATACGCAGCCGACCGCCGGTTTCAAGGCGATCATGCGCGAGGCCGCAGAAACGCGCAGCTATGCCGCCGCGCTTTCGGTCCTCGTCGTGGCCGAATGGCTCTATCTCGACTGGGCCTCCCGCGCGCCGCAGCCGCTGCCGGTCAATTTCGTGCACGCCGAGTGGATCACGCTGCACGACAACCCGGGGTTTCGCGGCTTCGTCGATTTCCTGCGCGCAGAGTTGGACCGCATCGGCCCCGCGCAAGAGGATCTGTGCCGCGACTTT
>VAZG01000460.1 GCA_005885285.1 Alphaproteobacteria bacterium
GGCGCTGGATTTCAATCCCCGCAAGAGTAAAGCCGACCTCGCTTCGCCCAAACAAGTGGTGTCCGGGACTCGCTCAAGGAATGGTTTGCCGGTGCAGGCGACGACAGGCTGAAATTGCTTAGCCAGGGCCAATATTGACAAGCCGCCTCTAGGCTGCCGGGCCCCGCAGTTAGGCCCCCGCGTGGTAGCTCGGCGCCGACGCGAGAAACAGTGCATACGCATCGGCATCCGGGGGTGAAAACCTCTCCACTAGAAGATTGCGGCGGCGTTTTTTTGCCCCGATGTCGGCCAGCAGCTCGTCGAAGTGCTTGAAGTGGTAGGGTGCCACGCATAGCCCACCGTAAACACCAGCCGCCGGCCGCTCCACGCGCTTGAAGCGGAGCATCATTTCGATGTTCTTTTGCATCTCAGCCGCGGTCGGTTGATGGATGAGCTGGCCGTCGGCATAGCGTACTAGCCAGTTCGCCGCCATGTCGGCGCACAGTACCGTGCAGAAGCTGGAGTTGAAGCCGACGAAGCCCATGTCCGGCAGGTCCGGGTTGGCGATCAGACGGTAGAGCCTGTACTGGCCGTCGGGATCTACAAGGCTGTCACGAAAAGTCTGCGGCAGGAACGGTACACCGATCCTGTAACCGGTCGCGAGCACGGCCACGTCGGCGGTGATGCGCTCGCCGCCGGTCATCACAATCGTGTTGCTTTCGTAGTGATCGAAAGTGCCGCGAATGGCTTTGATTCGGCCGTCCGCCACCATTGGAAAGAAGCCTGGCGTAGCAATGGGAATCGAACAGTTGATGCCATCCTCGATCTGCTCGTCGGGGACCATGTCACATTTGTCGAGCTTGAACTGCAGCTTCAAGAGGCTTTCCAGTCCGCGCCAATTCGCCCAGACCAGCGGGTTCGCTGCCGCATGTGCAAGTCGCGAGAGCGACCCGATGCCCCAGCTGCGGAACATTTGTTCCTGGGCGCGGGTGTAGAAGATGCGCTTGAAGTTGATCAGGCCGCCGATGAAGTAGGGACACCGCCACACCGGCCTGCGATAGACCAAGGTGACGTCACTGGCGCCGGAATTGATGGCGTTAACCGCGATGTCGGTGGCCGATTTCGAGCCTCCGAGCACGACGACCTTGCGTCCCTTGGCGATGGCGGCATCGTTGTATTGGGACGAGTGCAGAATCCGCCCGCCCTCAGCCTCGAAAGTATCCGGAGATCCATTCTCCAACCCGGCCTCGAGTCGGGACGGCGGTTGATTTGCAGAACTGCGGTATTGAAGCGGATCAAGCGATTGATCCCGTAATCGCGGGCGTAATCGGCGAGATAGGCGTAAACCTGCGGCCCGCTCGGCCATTCCGGATACGACGTCGGCATCGCCTTGTCGGTGTAGCGGTAAAGGTCCTTCGGGCTCTGGGTCTGCAGATTGGGATAGGATCTCGCCGGCTCCCAGACACCGCCGAGGTCGCCGCTGCGCTCGACAACGGCGACGTGATGTCCTCGCGCCAAGAACGCCTTCGCCGCGGCAAGCCCTGATACGCCGGCGCCGATGATGCAAACCCGTTTTTGTTTGACCATAGATTGTCCCGAGAATTGGTGTCGCAAAGTGCGCGTTATTAAGTGCCTCAGGTGCCGCCTTTAAAGGAATGGCTTCAGGCCTCGTTCCGCCGACCTTTCTAAATACGAAGCCACTGGCGAGACTGGGTGCAGAGCAAGTTACTGCACCTTTTGCGCGATTTTTCTCTCGGGGCTAATTTGCCCGAGTGCAGCGGAAATTCGATCAACATTTCAAAGGTTTATTTTTGCAAGCCTATCGAAGGTTAGATTCCCCTCTGGTCCGCCCCCCAGTAAGTCTCTGATATCACAGTCGAAAAGTTCTCCGACTCAATTGTGCCGTTACTTCCGACGGTTAGCGCCCGCAGTTGCCCGAGTTGGCCACTGAGAGAGCGAATTTCTCGCGCTTTGCAGGTTCAGTGTCGGTCGTTTCTCAGAACGTGACTTTGCCAGTGGCTTTCTCTGCGAATGATGGTGCCGATAAACTCTCTCGCCCATCGCGCAGCCTGATGCAGCACGGTCAATCCGTCATCAGATCATAATCGCGGCGCAAAACGGTTTGGACGTGGACTGCGGCGCGAGCCGTGACTTCCCGAGGTTAGCGACCGAAGTTACGCGAGTTGCCCACTGAGAGAGCGTATTTCCCGCGCTTCTGCCTGGGCTTGATCCTGATCGAGCTCAGCAGCGTTGCGGCCGCTATCATCACCAGGATGCCGGCGAGACTGAGCGCGATCTGCATCGCAAGCCCCTCCGAGATGTCGACCAGCGCTAGGTGGCTGGCGAGCGCCAGCGGAACGCCGAGGCAATAGATTGCCAGCGAGTTCTCGCCACAGCGGATCGCCGCGCGCATCACCGGCGTCGTCAGCCCTCGCCAATTGCGAGGCACGAGCCATACCGCCAAAATCGCAAGGGCAAAGAAATGCAGGAGCCGCAAGGGATCGAGATCCGATTTATTCAGTGGATAAAGTAGCTTCGCCAGCGTTTGCCGTACCAGCGTTTCCGCTGGTTGGATCCTCCAACTCAACGCGATGATCAGGCTAACAACCAGATAGAGGACGGCAAGTACAATCGCCGTGCGCGAGGGCACCCACGGCCGAAATCTCTTGCCCTCCGTGACACACCACGCGCCAAGCACAACCAGCAGCTGCCAAGCCAGCGGATTGAAGAACCAGACGTTGTTCGGCCATGCCGGGACGGTCCAGCCGAAGACTTGCACCAGCGCATAAAGCAACAGGGAGGCGCCGAGCGTCACGTTCGGCACTCGCAGCAGCAGCCAGAGCAGCGGCGCGAACAAAAGGTGATAGAGCACGAAGATCGGCAAGACGTCGGTGTTGACGGGACGGTATTGCAGGATCGCCGCATGCGCGAGCGTCGCGCCCGGATGTTCCAACAGAATACGCGTATTGCTCTGGTCGGCAATCCGGCCGTCGCCTGCGAGGTAAACCATGATGGCGCAAGCGAGAGTGAGCATTAGAAATGCGACGTAAATGTCCCAGCTTCGCCACAGTGTACGGCCGATCACGCCGGTCCAGCCCTGGCACGAACGTGCCTTGCCGTAGCACAGCGCGCAGGTCACACCCGAAACGAACATGAACACTTCCGCGGCATCGCTGAAGCCGTAATTCAGCAGCGTCAGCCAGCTTCCGACGTTGTTGGGGACATGGTCCAGAAAGATCCACCATAGCGCGATGCCACGACAAGCATCGATGCGCAGGTCGCGGCCCAGCCCTTTCAGCTCTGGCAGCGCGCCGACCAATGGCTTCGCAGGTGTCGCGAGCAGCTCGGGTTCAAGTTGCAACTGCCGACCGCGCAACGCCTTGGCATTGCTTTCGATCTGCGCCAGCGTCCGCCGGATGTCAGTGTTCGGCGCGGCCATGCCGCGATGGTTGGCGAGGTCGACGGGCGCGTCACTCTCGGGACGCCATCGCATCGGCTCCCGAGAATCGGACAGATCGATCGAACTGATCGTCGCCATCTCGACGAAAGCGCCGCGGGGCGGCGGTGCAGGCACCATCATCATAGTGGCGACGGGCCGAAAGGACGGAAATGACAGGCCTTCCATCGACTCTTCGTCGGTAATAACCTCATACGAGCCCGCCGGTAATAGTCGTTCGATACTTGCGATCCGGAATGGGTGCTTGAAAACCACCGTTTCGCTTCGCGATCGGGTCATCGTCATGATCATTCTCGCACGTAGGCGACGAGGCGCCGCCCAGCGAATAGCCGCTGGCATGTAGAGGTGATATCGCCGGGCGTTGACTATTCAGCGCTTTGGGCGAAATCGTTTCAATTGCAAACTGAGCCCTGCGCGTCCGGGTTAATACCTATCGAATATTCGTTACCGTCCTGACAGCCAATGCTCCAGCTATCGACCCCGGCTTCAGTGCCGCCCTGATACATGGTCCGAACAACAACATCACAAGCCTGCTTGTTATTTTTCAGAACGAAGGTCCAGAAAGCGAGATGCGTCGCCTGATCCAGTGCAAGTATCCTCGTCGTCGTTGGGTTAGCGGCGTGGGCCGCTTTGAAGGGCTCGGTAGCTACGGCCTTGGATGGCATGGGGGGTGATGTAGTGGCATCCGCCTTTTGCAGCAGAACAAACCAGACCACCAGCCATGTGACGACGAAGCTCGCGGCAGTCGCCAAGAAAAAAATAAATGATCGCTTCATGATGTTTCTCCTTCTTCCCGGAGATCGAGACATCGGTGGCCATCGCGGCGTCGCGAGGCCGCAGAAATCTGACAAATTATGGTACTTCGCGAACAACGCCGATAGCTGCAACCGCGTGCTGAGCCCGAACCTTCGATGAGTAGCTCATCGAGGCTGTCGCACCAGCGGCACTGACGTGTCGCGAAAAGATGTCAAGGTGGGGCTAACTGATACCTTTTGGAACCGTGTCAGCTCGGCTCGAACCGTTGCGTGTGGTTGCGGAGAGGCGAGGAGCGACGAGACGATTAGCGTAGCGCCGAGGCGCTCGAGATGCGTAGCGTGGCATCCATTTGGTCACACGTGACCTGATCGATCAGTAAAGCATGATCCGATCAGCGGCAAATTCAATTCACGAATTAACAACGCGTAGAGGTTTAACACAACCGCTGGGGCTACTAACCGGAGGTGCAGGCTTCGTGGTTGGCGTCGCTGATCTCGATCCATCGGGTTTTGTCACCACTGGTGATTTACTCGTCCGCCGTCGTGCCCATCGCCTTGAACGCCTGATCCAAGCTCCGCATGCACGGCGCTTCGGGGCCGCGTAAGGCGCGTACAGCCGATCAGCCCGCAAATCGGTTAGCTCGGCCTCGGTGCCCACCGCCCGGCCATGTGCTCGGGTCGCGCGGTCGTCTGTCTCGACGATCAGCCGGGCCATCTTGCACGCCGCTGCCTCCGATCTGGAGCGTCGGCAGGGCGCGCATTCGCGGCGTGGCTTATCGAGCCGAGCCGCAGGCGGCCTGTTATCGTACGGGCCGCCGCTGACGGGAATGTTCGCACTGGCCGCGAATTACGTCGATCGCATCGCGAAAGGCGCCGAACCCGCCGACCTGCCGATTGAGCAGCCGACCAAATTCGAGCTTGTCATCAACCTCAAGATCGCAACGGCAATCGGCATCACCATTCCCCCACCATGCTCGGCCGCGCCGATGAGGTGATCGAATAGGTGCGCCAGCCGCAAGCTGGTGCGATCCAGCCGGTGGAAGTCCGGCCCAAGTAAGGGGTAGCGTCCGCTTGGTAGCGAGTGTTGCGTGACCGCTGGTGACAGCGGTTGCGAAGCGTACACAGCGACTGCATGGGGTGTGGGATTGAGCCACGAAAGATCATATATCGCAGGGGCCGAGAGTTTCTATTCGCTCGAAGGCAACATGTGCGGCACCGTTATGCGAGGTGCTGACGCCCTGCCGGGGTCTAAGGCCACATCACGTGCAAAAGGATCGCATCGGAAGCTGGGAGATCTCGGTTCTGACCGGAACGGCGTAGCCGCTTCCGGCCCGCATCGGGAAGGTGAGGAGCCGTAGCCGATGATGCACGGACCCGAGAAGTCTGACTCTGTCATAGTAGCTGGGAAGCCGACGAACAAAGCGGAGCGATCCGTTGGGGGAGCAACGCAATTCTGCGCATGATCAGCTCCATTCCCCAGTCAATAAAAGCGAGGCAGGTCGCGCCCCAGGGATGTTAAGGCGAGCCTATCTCGGTCACGGTTACTTGGCCGGCGATCTGTTCCGGCGTAAGCAACGCAATCGGAAAGTCGCCTGTTGGCCCCCAAAGCGGCCATTCCGTCTGTGTGACTTCCGTACCTCTATCATGTTGCGTTCCTATGCACGCCGGGTGCCGGCCTATTCCGAGTCCGGCGTCCTAGATTGCTCACTGCACGGTTTCAAATAGCAGTACTATTGGCTGCCGGATCATCGGCAAAGCAACTGGGAGGAAGTCATGAAAACTTATACGATGGCATTGCTCGCAGGCGTCGCAATTGGTGCTATCGCGCTCCAGGGCCTCCACGCTCAAGGAGCCAAGCTGAAAGCTTACTCTATCAGCGAAGCTGAAATCCTCGATCCTGCAGCCCAAGCCGCATACCTCCCTGCCGCCCGGAAGTTGATAGAGGCAGCCCATGGTCGAGCTTTACGCACCGCAGCCGGACGGGTTGTTCAAATAGAGGGTGGGCCGCCTCCCAAGAGTGCGGCCATCGTCGAATGGGACAGCTTGGATGACGGAGTGGCATTCTACAAGTCGAAGGCCTGGGCGGACCTTGCACCCCAGCGTGACAAG
>VAZG01000461.1 GCA_005885285.1 Alphaproteobacteria bacterium
CGTCGTGTGCGTCGAGGCCATCAAGGGCCTGCATCCTCATGCCACCGACAAGAACCTCATTCCCGGCTGCACCTATTGCAACCCGCAAGTCGCCTCCGTCGGCCTCACCGAGGCAAGGGCAAAGGAGGGCGGCCGCGAGATCCGCGTCGGCCGTTTCCCGTTTGTCGGCAACGGCAAGGCGATCGCGCTAGGCGAGGATCAGGGGCTGGTGAAGGTCGTGTTCGACAAGAAAACCGGCCAGTTGCTCGGCGCGCACATGATCGGCGCCGAAGTCACCGAACTGATCCAGGGTTATGTGGTCGCGATGAATCTCGAAACCACGGAAGAAGAGCTGATGCACACCATCTTCCCGCATCCGACGCTGTCGGAAATGATGAAGGAAGCCGTGCTCGATGCCTATGGCCGCGTCTTGAACATCTAGCGGCGTGTGCCTCACCAAAAATCGAAAGACCCTATCCGTGAAAGATAACGACAATCTGATCATCGAACGTCCGACGTTCGTGACCCACCTCGAATGCGCGATGGAACGCGATCGCTATCCCGCCGACCAGATCCACAACCTTTCCAAAGCCGGGAAACCGCTCCTGGTGCGCTACGACCTCACTGGGGTGAAGAAGGCGCTGACAAAAGACGCACTCCGGCAGCGCCCGGCCGACCTGTGGCGCTATCGCGAGCTGCTGCCGGTGCGCAAATGCGCCGATATTGTCAGCCTCGGCGAAGTCACCACGCCGCTGATTCGCCTGCCCAAGCTCGGCAAGAAACTCGGCGGCGGCGAGATCATCGTCAAAGACGAAGGCCGCCTGCCGACCGGCTCGTTCAAGGCGCGCGGCCTCGTGATGGCGGTTTCGATGGGTAAGGCGCTCGGCATCAGGCACATGGCGATGCCGACCAACGGCAATGCCGGCGCGGCGCTTGCAGCCTACGCCACCAATTGCGGCATCAAGACCACGATCTTCTGTCCCGCCGATACGCCGGAAGTGAATGTCAGCGAGATCGAATTGCAGGGCGCAACCGTCTATCGCGTCAACGGCCTGATCGACGATTGCGGCAAGATCGTCGGCGAGGGCAAGTTGAAGGCCGGCTGGTTCGACACCTCGACGCTCAAGGAGCCGTATCGCATCGAGGGCAAGAAGACGATGGGGCTGGAACTCGCCGAGCAGCTCGGCTGGGAAGTGCCCGATGTGATTTTCTATCCGACCGGCGGCGGCACTGGGCTGATCGGCATGTGGAAGGCGTTCGCTGAGCTGGAGGCGATCGGCTTTATCGGATCGAAGCGGCCGCAGATGGTAGCAGTGCAGGCGGCGGGTTGCGCGCCGATGGTGCGCGCGTTCGAGAACGGCAGCGAGCATGCGCCGCGCTGGGAAGATGCCCACACCGTCGCATCGGGCATCCGCGTGCCACGGGCGATCGGAGATTTCCTTATCCTGCGGGCAGTGCGCGAGAGCAAAGGTTTCGCGATTGCGGTGACGGATGAGAAGATTTCTTCGGCGCTCAACGAAGTCGCGCGCGAGGAGGGTTTGCTGCTATGTCCGGAGGGTGCTGCGACCTACGCCGCCTACAAACAGAGCCTCGACGATGGTCGGATTACGAAAACCGATCGGGTGATGCTATTCAACTGTGCGACAGGCCTTAAATACCCGTTGGCGAAGGTCGACCGCACCCTCGATCGTCACAAGCCGATCGACTACGCGAAACTCTGACCTTCATCGGCGCGTTGGAGGAAGCGGATGCGTAGAACAGTTTTGGCCTTCTTCGTTGCGCTATCGGCATTTTGCGGCAACGCGTTCGCCGACAAATTCCCCACCCACCCCATCACTATCGTGGTGCCGTTTTCCGCCGGCGGTCCGTCGGATGCGATGATGCGAATTCTCGCCGAGCGCATGAAGACGACGCTTGGCGAGACGATCCTGGTGGAGAACACCACAGGCGCCGGCGGCTCGATCGGCGTCGGCCGCGTCGTGCATTCACCGCCCGACGGCTACACCGTGGGCTTCGGCCATCTCGGCACCCATGTCGCCAACGGCGCGATCTACAAGCTTGGCTACGACCTCGTGAACGATCTGGAGCCGGTGGTGCTGCTGCCGAGCAATCCCATGGTCATCGTCAGCAAGAACGCCGTTCCGGCGAAATCGCTGCCCGAGTTGTTGGCGTGGTTGAAGTCACAGCCTCAGCCGGCCACCGCCGGCACCGCTGGCGCGGGCTCTGGCAGTCACGTCGCCGGCCTTGCTTTCGAAGCCGCGGGCGGCATTACCCTGCAATATGTGCCGTACCGTGGCACCGGGCCTGCACTGAACGATCTCGTCGCAGGCCAGATCGACGTGATCGTCGATCAGCTCTCCAACTCCATCAATCAGGTGCGTGCGGGCACGATCCGCGCCTATGCCGTCACAGACAGCAAGCGCGTCGAGCAGGCGGCGGATATCCCGACCACCGATGAGGCGGGTCTTCCCGGATTTCACATGACGCTGTGGTCCGGCCTGTGGGTGCCGAAGGGCACACCACGGGATATCGTGACACAACTCAATGCCGCGGCGGTCGATGCCCTGAACGATCCAGCTGTGCGCAAGCAGCTCGAAAATCTGGGCTTGCAAATGCCGCCGGCCGACAAGCTGACGCCGCAGGCGCTGGGCGCCTGGCAGCAGGCCGAGATCGCCAAATGGTGGCCGATCATCAAGGCGGCCAACGTCAAGGTGGATTAGGACCACGAAGATCGGGTCGCACGCATCACGCGCCCCGTGAGTCCGTGTACTACCTATTGGTTAAAAATGGTTGCCGTGGCGCCACGAATGTTGCGAAGCAGCAACAGTTAACGAACATTTGTTGGCCGCCGCGGCCACCTCTTGCTCGCGCCGCTTTTTTGCCACACCCCTCCGTGAAATGATGTTTCGCAAGGCTTATGGCCACGGCGCTCGCGAAGGCGAAGGGAAATTCCAGATTTCCCTCATCCTACGAGAGATGACTGGGAAACAGGGTTGCGATGGACGCCAAGACCAATATCAAGCAAAGGCTTCCAAGCCGTCACGTGACGGAGGGTCCCGAGCGCGCGCCGCATCGGTCATATCTCTACGCCATGGGGCTGACCACCCAGCAGATTCATCAGCCCTTCGTGGGCGTGGTCTCTTGCTGGAACGAAGCCGCGCCCTGCAATATCGCGCTGATGCGCCAGGCCCAGGCGGTCAAGAAGGGCGTCGCCTCAGCCGGCGGCACCCCACGCGAATTTTGCACCATCACTGTCACGGACGGCATCGCCATGGGCCATGAGGGCATGCTCTCTTCGCTGCCGTCGCGCGAGTGCATCGCCGACTCGGTCGAATTGACCGTCCGCGGCCACGCCTACGATGCGCTGGTCGGGCTTGCTGGCTGCGACAAGTCCTTGCCGGGCATGATGATGGCAATGGTCCGGCTCAACGTGCCCTCGATCTTCATCTATGGCGGATCGATCCTGCCCGGCAATTTCCGCGGCCAGCAGGTCACGGTGCAGGACATGTTTGAAGCCGTCGGCAAGCATTCGATCGGCGAGATGTCGGACGCCGATCTCGACGAAATCGAGCGCGTGGCATGCCCATCGGCCGGCGCATGTGGCGCACAATTCACCGCCAACACGATGGCGACGGTATCGGAGGCCATCGGGCTGGCGTTGCCGTATTCGGCGGGGGCGCCGGCGCCTTACGAGATCCGCGATGCCTTCTGCATGACTGCAGGCGAGAAGGTGATGGAATTGATCGCGTCAAATATCCGGCCCCGCGACATCGTGACCCGCAAGGCGCTGGAAAACGCCGCCGCCGTGGTCGCAGCCTCCGGTGGCTCGACCAATGCCGGGTTGCATTTGCCGGCGATCGCCAATGAATGTGGCATCAAGTTTGACCTGTTCGACGTGGCCGAAATCTTCAAAAAGACTCCGTATGTCGCGGATTTGAAGCCGGGTGGCCGCTATGTCGCCAAAGACATGTTCGAAGCTGGCGGCATTCCGCTGCTGATGAAGACGCTGCTCGAAAATGGCTACCTGCACGGCGAGTGCTTGACCGTGACGGGCCGAACGATCGCCGAGAACCTCAAAAGCGTGAAATGGAATCCGCACCAGGATGTGGTGCGGCCCGCCGACAAGCCGATCACCGCGACCGGCGGGGTCGTCGGATTGAGGGGGAATCTCGCGCCAGAAGGGGCGATCGTGAAAGTCGCGGGCATGTCGAAGCTCAGGTTTACCGGTCCAGCGCACTGCTTCGACAACGAAGAAGATGCCTTCGAGGCGGTCCAGAAGAAAACCTATAAAGAGGGCGAGGTCATCGTCATCCGCTATGAGGGACCGCGGGGCGGCCCCGGCATGCGGGAAATGCTCTCGACCACGGCTGCGCTGACGGGGCAGGGCATGGGAGGCAAAATCGCCCTGATCACCGATGGCCGGTTCTCAGGCGCCACCCGCGGCTTCTGCATTGGCCATGTCGGCCCCGAAGCCGCCGTTGGGGGCCCGATCGGGCTGCTGAAGGACGGGGACATCATCGAGATCGATGCCGTCGCCGGAACCCTTAACGTAAAATTGACCGACGCCGAACTGGCGGAACGTAGAACCAAATGGGCGCCTCGCGAGACAAACCATATGTCTGGTGCGCTCTGGAAATATGCCCAGCAGGTTGGGCCAGCCTTGGCTGGGGCTGTGACCCATCCAGGCGGTGCGCGCGAGAGACGGTGTTATGCGGACATCTGAGCGTATCATTTTTGCGTTGATGTTGGGGTCAGCTCCGCTGACTGGTGCCGCGCACGCCTTTGACGGCGCCCCGGTCAACCAGGATACCGCTATCCCTGTGGTTTCCGCGCAACCCGGGACCGCCGCCGCGCTCAAGAAGCAGGCTCCCGCGGCCGCCAGCCCGGATACTTCGCTGACCGCATTGCAATATGCTGCGGAGGGCGGCCATCCGATCGCGCAGTGGAAATTGGGCCGGATGTATGCCGACGGCAACGGCGTCGCCCAGGA
>VAZG01000425.1 GCA_005885285.1 Alphaproteobacteria bacterium
TTTTTCCGCCGTGGTGGTGCTGGGCCTGGGCTGCGAGGTCAATCAGATCGGTGGTTTGATGCAGGAGCAGAAGCTCGCCGGCCGCTTGCGCGCGATGGATATCCAGGAAGTCGGTGGCACCCGCAAGACGGTGGAAGCCGGCGTCGCCTTCGTGCGCGAAGCGCTCATTGATGCCAACAAGGTCAAGCGCGAACAGGTCGCGGCGAGCGAATTGACGGTGGCGCTGCAATGCGGCGGCTCGGACGGCTATTCCGGCGTCTCGGCCAATCCGGCGCTGGGCGCAGCGAGCGACCTTCTGGTGCGGCATGGCGGCACCGTGATCCTGTCAGAAACGCCGGAGACCTATGGCGCCGAGCATCTGTTGACGCGCCGCGCCGTTAGCCGCGAGGTCGGCGAAAAGCTGGTCGGCCTGATGCGCTGGTGGGAGGAATACACGGCGCGCGAAGGCGCCGAGATGAACGCCAATCCGAGCCCCGGCAACAAGGCCGGCGGGCTCACCACCATTCTGGAAAAGTCGCTTGGCGCGATGGCCAAGGCCGGCAGCACCAACCTCGTCGATGTCCTCAATTACGCCGAACCCGTCACCAAGAAGGGTTTTGTCTTCATGGATACGCCCGGCTACGACCCGGTGGCGGCGACGGGTCAAGTGGCGGGCGGCGCCAACCTCGTCTGCTTCACCACCGGGCGCGGCAGCGTGTTCGGGTGCAAGCCGGCGCCCTCGATCAAGCTTGCGACCAACACGCCGATGTACAAGCGGATGGAAGACGACATGGACGTCAATTGCGGCACCATCCTCGACGGCGAGGAGAGCGTGCAGCAATGCGGCCAGCGGATTTTCGATCTGATGCTGAAGACGGCGTCGGGCCAGCCGACCAAGAGCGAGAGCTTTGATTTCGGCGGCGCCGAATTCGCGCCCTGGGTGCTCGGGGCTACGATGTGATGATTGGCACCTGCCTCCACTTCGTCATTGCGAGCCAACGGGTCGCGCGAATGCGCGCCCGATGACAGGCTCCGCGAAGCAATCCATACCACCACAGGCGGAGCCATGGATTGCTTCGTCGCTTTCGCTCCTCGCAATGACGGGGACGGAGGAACTCTGTCCGCCCGCCCCATAGGCACCCGCTGCCCGTTGTTAGTGCTTGATCCCCGGGGTGAGCAGTGTTCTGCTTAAAAAAGCTGCTGGAGCACTCGGCCTGTGTCGATCTTTGTCGCACTACACCACGTCACGCACTACAAATACGACCGACCCATCGACCTCGGCCCGCAAACCATTCGCCTGCGCCCGGCGCCGCATACGCGCACGCCCGTCCTGAGCTATTCGCTCAAGGTTAGCCCTTCGAACCATTTTGTGAACTGGCAGCAAGACCCGCAGGGCAATTGGCTGGCGCGCTACGTCTTTCCGGAGAAGGCGACCGAACTGAAAATCGAAGTCGATTTCACGGCCGAGATGATTGTCGTCAACCCCTTTGACTTCTTCGTCGAGCCTTACGCCTTTAGCTTTCCATTCCAGTATACCAACGGCTTGAAGACCGAGCTTGCGCCTTATCTCGAGACCATCAAGCCCGGGCCGCTGTTTGCGGCTTATTTGCAGGAGATTCCGCGCGAGGCGGACTCGACGGTCAATTTCCTGGTCGATCTGAATGCGAAGCTGCAAAAAAACATCCGCTATATCATCCGGATGGAGCCGGGCATTCAGACTCCGGAAGAAACCTTGGCGGCCGGCGCGGGATCGTGCCGCGACTCGGCGTGGCTTTTGATCCAGGCGTTGCGGCACATCGGGCTCGCCGCCCGCTTCGTCTCCGGCTATCTCATCCAGTTGCGCCCAGATATCGATCCGGTCGAGGGGCCGCGCGAAGTCGAAAGCGATTTCACCGATCTGCACGCCTGGGCGGAGGTCTATTTGCCCGGCGCAGGATGGATCGGCTTCGACGTTACCTCGGGCATGCTGACCGGGGAGGGGCATATACCGGTTGCTGCAACGCCGCATTATCGCTCGGCGGCGCCGATTTCGGGCAGCGCCGGCTCCGCCAATGTCGAGTTCGGCTTCGAGATGAACGTCAGGCGCATCCGCGAGGCGCCGCGGATCACGCGACCGTTTTCAGATGAATCCTGGACACGGCTCGACAGGCTCGGCGAGCAGGTCGATGCCGATCTCAGATCGCATGATGTCCGGCTGACCATGGGCGGCGAGCCGACCTTCGTTTCCATCGACGACATGGAATCGCCGGAATGGAATATCGCAGCCGTTGGCCCAACCAAGCGCGCGCTCGCGGACGATCTGATCCGCCGCTTGAGGACGCGGTTCGCGCCGGGCGGGCTGCTACATTACGGCCAGGGCAAATGGTATCCGGGCGAAAGCCTGCCGCGTTGGGCATTCGGGCTTTACTGGCGCAAGGACGGCGTGCCGATCTGGAAGAATTCCGAGTTGATCGCCAAGATCGAGAACCCGCGCAAGGCAGATATCGAAGATGCCGAGCGCTTTGCCGAAGGTACCGCGAAGAAACTCGGCGTCGATTCCGAGTTCATCATGCCGGCGTTCGAAGATCCCGGCCACTGGTTGCAGAAGGAAGCCGGCCTGCCGTCGAACGTCGATCCTTCCGACTCCAAATTGTCCGATCCGGAAGAGCGGGCACGCATGGCGCGGGTGTTCGATTCCGGGCTCAACACGCCACGCGGATTTGTGCTGCCGATCCAGCGCTGGAATGCGGACGCCGGGCGCTGGAAAAGCGAGCGCTGGAAACTTCGGCGCGGCAACCTGTTCCTGATGCCGGGCGATTCGCCGATGGGCTTGCGGCTGCCGATCTCGTCGCTGCCGTATATTCCCCCCGACGATTACCCTTATACTGTCGAGCAGGATCCACTGGAGCCGCGCGAAGAACTGCCGGTCTACGATCAAAGCGCCTCTCACCCTGGCGCTCCGCAGCAGGCGGTGCAGGAACAGCAGCCAAGATCCGGCGGCGTGCGCACCGCGATGTCGATCGAAATCCGCGACGGCGTGCTCTGCGCCTTCATGCCGCCGGTGGAAAAGCTCGAGGATTACCTGGAGTTGGTTACGGCGGTTGAAGCGACCGCCGAGGAAATGCAGATGCAGGTGCATATCGAGGGCTATGCGCCGCCATACGATCCCCGCGTCGAAGTGATCAAGGTGACGCCTGATCCCGGCGTGATCGAGGTCAACATCCAGCCGGCGAAAAGCTGGCGTGAGGCCGTCGACATCACGTTCGGCTTATACGAAGATGCCGCCAAGGTGAGGTTAGGGGCCAACCGCTTCCTGGTTGACGGCCGGCACACCGGCACCGGTGGCGGCAATCACGTGGTGGTCGGCGGTAGCACGCCACAGGATTCGCCGTTCCTGCGCCGCCCAGATCTCTTGAGGAGCCTCGTGCTGTACTGGCAGCGGCACCCGTCGCTGTCTTATCTGTTCTCGGGCATGTTCATCGGCCCGACCAGCCAGGCCCCGCGCATCGACGAAGCGCGGCATGACGGCCTTTACGAATTGGAGATCGCGATTGCCCAAGTGCCGCCGCCGGGTGGCGAGATCCCGCTATGGCTGGTCGATCGGCTGTTCCGCCACATCCTCGTCGACATCACCGGCAATACCCACCGCGCCGAAATCTGCATCGACAAACTCTATTCGCCGGATGGCGCGACTGGCCGGCTCGGGCTGGTTGAATTCCGGGCGCTCGAAATGCCGCCGGACCCGCGCATGTCGCTCGCCCAGCAATTGCTGGTCCGCGCGCTGATCGCAAAACTCTGGCGCGAGCCGCAGCAGGGCAAATTCGTGCGCTGGGGCACCACGCTGCATGACCGTTTCATGCTGCCGCATTTCCTTTGGGAAGATTTCCTGGACGTGCTCGCCGAATTGCAGCGCTCCGGCTACGATTTTTCGCCGGAATGGTATCTCGCCCAGCTCGAATTCCGGTTTCCCGCGTTCGGCCGGGTCCATCACGGCGGCGTTGCCCTGGAGGTGCGCCAGGCGTTGGAGCCCTGGCATGTGCTAGGCGAGGAGAGTTCCGCCGGCGGCACCGTGCGCTATGTCGACAGTTCGGTCGAGCGGCTCCAGATCAAGGCCGAAGGTTTTGTCGAAGGCCGCCACGTCGTCACCTGCAACGGCAGGCGGGTGCCGATGACACCAACCGGCCGCTCCGGTGAAGCGGTCGCAGGCGTCCGCTTCAAGGCCTGGCAGCCGGCGTCGGGGCTGCACCCGACCATCCCCGTGCACGCGCCGCTGACGTTTGATTTGATTGATACCTGGAACGGCCGCTCGCTCGGCGGCTGCGTCTATCACGTCGCGCATCCGGGCGGACGCAATTACGAGACCAAGCCGGTCAATTCCTATGAGGCCGAGGCGCGCAGGCTCGCGCGGTTTCAGGATCATGGCCACACGCCCGGCAAGATCGATCCGCCGCGCGAGGAACGCACAATTGAATTTCCCCTGACCCTCGACTTGAGAACGCCGCTCCTGCATTGAAATAGAGGTGAGGTGCGGAGAGTCGGACATGGCGGGACAGGCCGGCGAGGGAGGCACGCAGGGGAGCAAGACCCGTCCGGCCCACCGGCGGGTCGCGCAATGGACGCGAGATTATGCCCGCCTGCCGGGAATCCCTGACGAATACATTGCCCAGGACGGAACGCCGCGCGCGGTCTGGACGCGTTTTTTTGATGCCTTCGCAACATTTTCGCCGGCCGACATCGAGCGGCGGTTCGGTGCAGCCGATCGCCACCTGCGGGAGGCCGGCGTCAGCTATCGCGCGCCCGGCGAAAGCGCCGACCGGCTGTGGCCGTTGAGCCATCTGCCGCTCCTGATCGGCGAGGCCGATTGGCAGCAGTTGACCGCAGGCATCGCCCAACGCGCGCAATTGCTGGAGCTCGTGCTGCGCGACCTCTATGGCGAGGGCCGGCTGGTCGCCGAGGGCGCGATACCTGCCGCGGCGATTGCCGGCAGCGCGGAATATCTGCGCCCGGTTTGCGGGATCAAGCCGCCCGGCGGCCGGTACCTGAACCTCTACGCCGCGGATGTCGGCCGCGGACCGGACGGGCGCTGGTGGGTGCTGGGCGATCGCACGCAGGCGCCATCGGGGGCGGGCTACGCACTCGAAAACCGGCTGGTGCTCTCGCGCGCGTTCGCCTCACTCTACAAGTCGATGAATGTCGAGCGCGTCGCCCCATTCTTTGAGGCGTTTCGCGACGCTTTGCGGGGCAGCGCCGATCGTGACGAGCCGCGCATCGGGCTACTCACCCCCGGCAGTTTCAGCGAGACTTATTTCGAGCACGCCACGCTTGCGCGTTATCTCGGCTTCCTGCTGGTCGAGGGCGATGATCTCGCCGTCAGTGGCGACCGCATCCACATCCGCACGGTCGCAGGCTTGAAGCGGCTCGATGTCTTGCTGCGCCGGGTAGACTCAAATTTTCTCGACCCGCTGGAGCTGGATGCCTCCTCGCATCTCGGCGTCCCCGGGCTGATCGACGTCCTGCGCAAGAACGGTGTGGTCGTCGCCAACATGCCGGGCTCGGGCGTGCTCGAGGCGCGGGCGCTGCTCGGCTTCCTGCCAAGCCTGAGCCGCCGCTTCTTCGACGAAGATCTGAAGATGCCGCATATCGCGACCTGGTGGTGCGGTCAGAAGGCTGCCCGCGAGGAGGTGCTGTCGCGGCTGGGCGAGGTCGCCATCGAGGGCGCCTATGGCCGGGGCGTGCCCGGCTTCCAGAGCCACGGACCGGTGCTCGCGGGCGAGCTGCCGCCAGCCGAGCGCGAGCGGCTCAGGTCCGCGATCAACAACCGCGGCATCGACTATGTCGGCCAGGAATTGGTGCGGCTGTCGACGATGCCCGTGTGGGATCAGGGGCGGATCACGCCGCGCCCGTTCGTGTTGCGGGTCTTCGCGGCCGCAACCTCGAACGGCTGGGCCATCATGCCCGGCGGCTTCTGCCGGATCGCCGAACAGCTTGACGCGCGCGCGGTGTCGATGGGTGACGGCGCGCGGGCGGCAGACGTCTGGGTGGTTTCCGACAAGGCGGTCTCGACGGCGACGCTGTTGCCGACAATGGATACGGTGCGGATCAGGCGCATCGCCGGCGTGGTTCCAAGCCGCGCCGCCGACAATCTGTTCTGGCTCGGCCGCTATCTGGAGCGCGCCGAGGCAACGTTGCGGCTGATACGGGCGTTGGGAACGCCGATGCGCGACCCCGGCAAGGGGCCAACAACGACACTGCACTCCGTCGAGCGCATTCAACGCCTGTTGGTGACCTGGGGGGCGACGTCGCTGGCCGCGCGGGCGCAACCCGCCAGGATCGCGGCCGAGGCGCTGCAGAGCCCGGAGCGGTTCGGTTCCGCACTGTCGCTGGTGCGCTCGGCGCAGCGAACCGCGACCTCCTTGCGAGAGCGGCTTTCGCCCGATGCCTGGCAGGTCATCACCGAGATGGTGGAGCGGTTAGGCCAGGAGGTTGAGGATGACGATGGCGTTGTCAGCGCCGCCGAATTGACGTTGCAGGAGCTTGCGAGCTTTGCAGGCCTCGCGCAGGAAAACATGAACCGTGCCGCCGGCTGGCGGTTTCTCGAAATGGGCCGCCGCGCCGAGCGCGCCATCAACACGGTGCGCTTTGCACGCCAATTTGCCTACGACGAAGCCGGCGACGAGGACCTCGATGTCCTCTTGACCCTGGTGGATTGCCAGATCACCTATCGCTCGCGCTACCTGGTCGGGCCCTTGCTTGCGCCGGTGCGCGATCTCGCCGTGCTCGACCCGTATAATCCACGCTCGGTGGCGTTCCAGGTATCCGCGCTCAACGATCACATCGCAGCCCTTCCAAGCCTGAAGGAGCACGGGTTGATCGAGCGCCCGCAGCGCCTCGCCGTCGCGTTGCAGGCGATGCTCGCGACCACCGAGGCCGAGACGCTCGAGGTCAAGACGCTGTTTTCGCTGGAACAGGATCTGCTGACGCTGGCAGATGCCATCGGATTGCATTATTTCCCGCACGGACCCAATGCGAGCCGGCCCGAAAAGCTGACGGGCCTCGCGTGATCTACGACATCCGTCACCTCACCACCTACGCCTACGAAAATCCGGTGAGTTTCGCGCGCTGCTCGCTGCGGCTGGAGCCGAAGAGCGCCGATGGACAACAACTGGTCACGCACGCTGTCGAGATCAGGCCGCGGCCCGCAGCCCGCGCCGCGCGCTATGATTTCTTCGGGACCCATACCGAGAGCGTCCTGATCGAAACGGCGCATCGCCATTTGCGTATCGACTCGAGATCGCGCGTCAAGGTCGCCCGCCATGCGCTCGACCGCGCGGCGCCAAGCAGGCCTTGGGAAACGGTGCGCGACGTGGCCTTTGAGGCCACGAGCCTGGGGCCGTCGTCGCCGATCGGCTATATCTTTGCGAGCCCGCTGGTGCCGGTGCTTGCCCCGGTCACCGCCTATGCTTCCACGAGCTTTCCGCCTGGCCGCGGCATCCTTGCCAGCGCGGTCGATCTGATGCACCGGATCCGAAGCGAGTTCAAGTATGATCCAAAGGCAACCGTGATCTCGACGCCGCTGCGGGAAGTCTTCGAGAAGCGCCGCGGCGTTTGCCAGGACTTTGCCCATCTGATGATCGCCGGCTTGCGCGGGCTTGGGCTGCCGGCGGCCTATGTCTCCGGCTATCTGCGCACCGTCCCTCCGCCCGGCAAGCCTCGTTTGCAGGGGGCGGACGCGACCCATGCCTGGGTCTCGCTATGGTGTGGCGAGGAGCCGGGCTGGATCGGCTTTGACCCCACCAATGACGTCCTGATCGAAAACGATCATATCGTGCTGGCGGTCGGAAGGGATTTTTCCGACGTCTCGCCGGTCGACGGCATCATTGTCGGCTCACGCCAGCAAAAGCTCGGCGTGGCCGTGGACGTACTGCTGGTGGACTGAGGCGGGGGTCAGACGGCGAAGTCCCTCGTCAGCTGGCGATGCGCTCGGCAGCATCGGAACGCAGATTGTGGAAGAATTTCTCGACCTCGCGCGAGAGCGTTTCCGCCGTCGACGTCAAGTCGGTGGAGGCCGACAGCACCGACCCTGCTGCGGTGTTGGTCTCGCTGATCGCATCGCGGAGCGAAGCGATATTGGCCACCAGCGTCTCGTTCCCCTGGGCGGCCGACTGCGCATTGACGGAGATCTCGTGGGTCGCCGCGTCCTGCTGCCCGACGGCTCCGGCGATGTTGGACGTGACATCATTGATGTCGCGCACCGCGCCGCCGATTTCACGCACCGCATCGACCGCATTTCGCGTCGACGCCTGGATCAGGCCGACATTCTGGGCGATCTCGGCCGTGGCCTTGGCGGTCTGCCCGGCCAGCGCCTTGACCTCGTGCGCCACCACCGCAAAGCCTCGGCCGGCATCGCCGGCGCGCGCGGCCTCGATGGTGGCGTTGAGCGCCAACAGGTTGGTTTGCTCGGCAATCGCCTGGATCAGCGTGAGGACGCCGTCGATCCGCTGGGTGGCGGCGGCAAGGCTTTCGATTTCGTTGATCGACTTTTCGGTCCGCAGGCCGGTTTGTTCGACGGCGGCGGCGGACTGGCGAACCTGCCGGCCGATCTCCTGCACCGAGGCTGACAGCTCTTCGGCGGCGCTGGCGACGGCGGATACGTTGCTCGCTGCCTGCTCGGTCGCGCCGGCCGCACTGACCGCGCGTCCGTTGGCGTCCGATGTCACCCGGGCAATGGACTGCGCGGTATTGCGCATATTTGACGCGTTGTCGGTAACCGCGCGCAGCACGGCTCCGATCGCAGCACGGAACTCTTCGGCCGAGGTTTCAATGTGCCGGGCGCGCTCTTCGCGGGCTTTCGACTCCGAGGAGACCTGGGAATTGAGCTTGCGATTGCGTTCCATCGCTTCCTGGAAGATTTGGATCGCGCGTGCCAGCGCGCCGATCTCGTCCGACCTCTCGACGTGAGGAACCTCGACGTGGTCGGCGCCCTCGGCGACCAGCTTGATCGTCGAAGTGATGACCGAAAGCGGCCGCGCAATCGAGCGGAAGATGATGAAGACGCCGATGCCGACCAGAGCCAGTTCCAGCACGCCAAGTAAAGTCAGCACCACCGAAAGCTGGCGATTGGTCTCGGTCTGCTGAACGATGCGCCTGCCGCGTTCGGCATAGACCCTGGAAATCGCTTCGAGGTCGTTGTTGAGCGCCGAACGTACGGCGCGGTTCGCGTCATTGTCGCCCCATTCGCGGCCTGCGGCCGGGCTGACTTCTACCGCACGGCGAACCAGCTCCTTGCGGAATTCGACAAACTGCTCGATGCGCTTCTTGAAGGTGCTGAACTGTTCAGCGTCGTCAGACCGGACGATGGCTTGCCACTTCGTGACGACGGCCATGATCTGGTCGTTGAACTTGAGCAGTCCGTCGCCGTATTTCTTGACGGGGGCGGGCTCCGTCGACATGTAGACGCCGCGGGATTCCATCACGACCGCATAGACCAGCGAATTCACCCGTTCGACGTTGAGCGCCGCCTGATCGGCGATCTCGATCGATTCCGTCAGTTCCGTTGCGCGGCGGGTATTGTAATCGGACAGCGCGGTGATTGCCGCGGTCAGAAGCGCAAACAGCGCGAAAATCGAATAGAGCCGCGTCGCCAGCGAAAGTCGGGATGCAAGGGAAGCGATGGAAAAGTGATTTTGGGTTTTCATATGATGTCATCAGGCCGTTATGAGGAGGCCGGTGAAAACCGTCCACCGTCTAAAAATTATGCGAAATTCTAGTGGAGAAAGGCTTAACGCGAGCGATAATGACCGCTGCCGGGAATAGCGACATACGTTATTAGAACCAATGACTTATGGAAAGATCCTTGCCGTTTAAGTTGAAGCGGAAGGGTGACACACGTTTAACTATCCTTTTCTCGAGAGCTGCACGGGGAAGATCGGCTCATTCGTTCTGTATATCCAATGCCTCAAAGTTAGGCACCTTAACGGATGGTTCGCTCTTTTGTGACAACTCTGATGCGCCCCCCGCGAATCGATCCGGAGAGAAAACATGAACGCTTGGTTGAAGAGCCCGCTGACCTCTGCCCTAGCAGCCATGATTGTTCTCACTGGGGCAGCCGCGGCGGCAGATGGCGCTAGCAAGGATGACGCCGTCGCGATGGTCAAGAAGGCCGTAGCCTTCATCAAGGAGCAGGGGCCTGAAACGGCCTATGCTGCATTTACCGGCAAGGATGGCAAATTCATCGATCGCGATTTGTACGTTGTCGTCTACCAGTTCGACGGCAAGGTGCTGGCCCACGGCTCGAACGCAAAGTTCGTCGGCAAAGACATGAGCGACGCGCAGGACGTCGACGGCAAGCTCTTCGTCAAGGAGCGAGTTGAGATGGCCGCCAAACAGGCTTCATTTTGGCAGGACTACAAGTTCGTCAATCCGGTGGACAAGAAAGTCGAGCCCAAGCAGATGTATTGCGAACGGCTTGATAACACCGCGGTGTGCTCGGGCATTTACAAGTCCTGACAAGCACTCGGTTGTATCGAAGGACGGATATGCTCGGCTGGATCAAAAATATTGGCCTGTCCTGGAAAGTCCAGCTCGCGCCGGCGTTCCTGATCCTGTTTCTGATCGGGGTCGGTGCCTATGCCTTGCAAGCGCTGCGGTCGAACCAGGTCGCGATGGACGCGCTGGTCTCCGGGCCGGTGCGGCAATCGGAACTCGCGAGCGACCTTACCGTCGCAGCGTGGACGGCGCATGCCAAGCTCTATCGTCTCGCAGCTACCGCGGCCAATGAAAAGGATGAGAAAAAGGTCGAGGCCATGGCCAAGGAAGCCTCCTCCGCCGCCACCAAGATCGCGGAGGCCGTGAAGGCGATCGAGGCTAGTCATGGCGAATTCAAGCCGCCGGCCCTTGAAAAGCTGAGGGCAGCCGTTACCGGTTATCTCAAGAAATCCAAAAACGCGATCGAGATGGCCGATGGTGACGCCGGATCGGCGCTGTTGTTCATCAAGGGCGCGGAACAGAGTTTTGCCGATATCGAGAAACTGACCGACGACTTGGTCACGGACAGCAGCGACAGTAAGGATCGTGAGATCGCGCGTGCCGGGATGAAGCTAGCGCAGCAGCAGCTGACGCTGATGGCCGTGCTTCTGGTGGTGGCTTTGCTCGGCATCGTCATTTCGTTCTTGATCGGCCGCAATATCTCCCGCCCCGTGGTTGCGATGGCGAGGGCGATGCGCGAACTGGCGGTCGGGAACTTTGGAGTTCAATTGCCGGGTCTCGACCGCGACGACGAAGTCGGCCAGATGGCCCGTGCGGTCGAAGAATTCAAGATACAGGCGGTTGCCAAGGCCGAACGAGAGACCGCGGAACGCGAGGAAAAGAACCGCGAACTGGCGGCCGCGCGCCGGATCGAGCTTCACAATCTGGCCGAGAGGTTCGAGACGGCCGTCGGCAATATCATCGAAACTGTCGCCTCGGCATCCAGCGAATTGGAAACTGCCGCGATCACCCTGACCAAGACCAGCTCGGCAACTCAACAGCTTTCAACCGTCGTTGCCGCCGCATCCGAGGAGACCTCGGCCAACGTTCAATCCGTCGCCTCGGCAACGGAGGAAATGGCGAGTTCTATCAATGAGATCGGACGGCGTGTCGCGGATTCGAACAGAATTGCCAATGAGGCTGTCGATCAGGCGAGACAGACTGACTCGCGCATTGCCGAATTGTCGCTGGCGGGAAATCGGATCGGCGACGTTACAAAGTTGATTACGACGATCGCCGAGCAGACCAATCTGCTGGCTCTCAATGCAACCATCGAGGCCGCTCGTGCCGGCGACGCCGGTCGCGGCTTTGCGGTGGTTGCCCAAGAGGTGAAGGCACTTGCCTCACAGACCGCCAAGGCCACCAGCGAGATCAGTGCCCAGATTGCAGGAATGCAGGCCGCGACTCAGGATTCGGTGCTGGCAATCAAGGAAATCAGCGGCACAATCGGCAGGGTTTCCGAAATTGCCGCGGCGATCGCCGCCGCCGTGGAGCAACAGGGCGCTGCTACCCAGGAAATCTCCCGCAACGTGCAACAGGCCGCGCTCGGCTCGACGCAGGTTGCGACCAATATCGCCGATGTCAATCGGAGCGCCGACGACACCGGCTCGGCATCTTCCCAGGTCCTTTCCTCCGCGCAACTGCTTTCGAACGAAAACAAACGCTTGAAGGCGGAAGTGGTCAAATTCCTGGCCACCGTCCGGGCTGCGTAAAATCCTTGAAAATGATAGACTTTGCGGCGGCCATCGCGCCCCTGACGCGCCGAGGGCCCCGGAGCCGCCATGGTCTATCGCCACGCCATCGATGCCACCACCTACACCTTCGGCGACCTGCGTGACCTCCTCGCCAAGGCGACGCCGCCGCGGTCCGGCGATCGGCTGGCGGGCGTTGCGGCCGAAAGTGCCGAGCAAATGGTCGCGGCGCGGATGGCGCTGGCTAACGTCCCCCTCAAGCAATTCCTCAACGAGGCCGTGATCCCCTATGATGACGACGAGGTCACTCGCCTGATCGTCGATAGTCACGACGGCCCCAGCTTTGCCGCCATTTCGTCACTGACGGTGGGCGGCTTTCGCGACTGGCTGTTGTCCGATGCCGCAACCGCTGAAACACTGAAAATGGCGTCACGCGGGATCACGCCGGAAATGGCCGCGGCGGTCTCGAAACTGATGCGCAACCAGGACCTCATCCTGGTTGCGAAGAAATGCGAGGTAACGAGCCGCTTTCGCAACACAATCGGGCTGCGCGGGCGGATGAGCGCCCGGCTGCAGCCCAACCATCCCTTCGACGACGCCAAGGGCATCACCGCCTCAATCCTGGACGGCATCCTGCTGGGATCGGGCGATGCCTGCATCGGCATCAACCCGGCAAGCGACGACCCGGCCGTGATCGGCCGCCTGTTGCGGCTGCTCGACGAGATCGTTGCCCGCTTGCAGATTCCGACGCAGGGCTGCGTTCTTACCCATGTGACGACGACGCTCGCCTTGATCGGGCAGGGCGCGCCGGTCGATCTGGTGTTTCAGTCGATTGCGGGAACGCAAGCCGCCAACCGCAGCTTTGGCGTGGATCTCGCGCTGCTGCGGCAGGCCCATGAGGCGGGACTGTCGCTGCGGCGAGGTAGCATCGGCCAGAACGTGATGTATTTCGAGACCGGACAGGGTTCCGCGCTTTCCGCGGGCGCCCACCATGGCGTCGATCAGCAGACCTGCGAGGCCCGCGCCTACGCGGTTGCGCGCGCCTTCGATCCGCTCCTCGTCAACAGCGTGGTCGGCTTTATCGGCCCGGAATACCTCTATGACGGCAAGGAAATCATCCGCGCCGGGCTTGAGGATCATTTCTGCGGCAAGCTGCTCGGCCTGCCGATCGGCGTAGACGTCTGTTACACCAACCACGCCGAGGCCGACCAGGACGACATGGACAATCTCTTGACGCTGCTCGCGGCAGCCGGCGTGACCTTCATCATGGGCGTGCCGGGGGCGGATGACGTGATGCTGAACTATCAGTCCACCTCGTTCCACGATGCGCTCTATGTCCGCGACCTGTTTGGACTGAAGCGGGCGCCCGAATTCGACGACTGGCTGGTTCGCACGGGCCTTGCGGGAGCCGATTTTCGCCTTGCCGGGAATGCGGGCCTGTTACCCGATTTTGCGTCGCGACTGATCGCCTAGAGATTATCAAAGCTCGAACCAAAGCAACCATTGACGCGTCTTAGGGTTAGGATAGCTGCCACAATCTTGAGGAATTTCCGGCCCAGCCTCATCTTGGGCGGGATTTGCAAGGTCTTGCAGAGGAAGTGGAATGAGAGCTGAGCGCATCGAGACGGTTCGGCGCATCCTGTGCGTCTTTCCGCGCTACACGTCTGCTTTCGGCACGTTCGAATATTCCTATCCCCTCACCGACGGCGTGCAGGCCTTTATGCCGCCGCAGGGCCTGTTGCTGATTGCGGCCTATCTGCCGGAAAATTGGCAGGTCCGCTTCGTCGATGAGAATATCCGCCCGGCCACACAGGAGGACTTCGAGTGGGCGGAAGCGGTATTCGTCTCTGGCATGCACATCCAACGCCAGCAGATGAACGACATCTGCCGCCGCGCGCATGCGTTCGATCTGGCAGTGGCGATCGGCGGTCCGTCGGTGAGCGCCTGCCCGGACTACTATCCCTCGTTCGATTATCTCCATGTCGGTGAACTCGGTGATGCGACCGATGAGCTGATCGCGCGGCTGGCGCGAGATACGTCCCGTCCGGAGCGGCAGGTCGTCCTTGAGACCACCGATCGGGTGCCGATGACCGAGTTTCCAATTCCGGCCTACGAGCTTGCCGAGGTCAAAAGATATTTTCTCGGCAGCATCCAGTATTCCAGCGGCTGCCCCTATCAGTGCGAATTCTGCGACATTCCAGGGCTGTATGGCCGCAACCCGCGCCTTAAGACGCCGCAGCAGATCATCGCAGAACTCGACCGGCTGCGCGAATGCGGGGTGACCGACACGATCTATTTCGTCGACGACAATTTCATCGGCAACCGGAAAGCCGCGGTCGAACTGCTACCGCATCTGATCGCGTGGCAGAAAAGAACCGGCTACGTGGTTCGGTTGGCCTGCGAGGCGACGCTGAACATCGCAAAGCGGCCCGAGATTCTCGAAAAGATGCGCGAGGCTTTCTTTGTCACGATCTTCTGCGGCATTGAGACGCCAGATCCCGACGCGCTGAAGGCGATGCACAAGGACCACAACATGATGGTCCCCATTTTGGAAGGCGTTCGCACCATCAACAGCTATGGCATGGAGGTCGTCTCCGGGATCATCATGGGGCTGGATACCGACAAGCCGGAAACTGGCGAGGCATTGCTCGCCTTCATCGACGAATCAAAGATTCCTTTGCTGACGATCAATCTGCTGCAGGCGCTTCCGAAGACGCCGCTATGGGATCGCCTGGAACGCGAGAACCGGTTGAATCACGACGAGAGCCGCGATTCGAATGTCGAGTTCCTGCTACCGTACGACCAGGTCGTCGGTTCGTGGCGCAAATGCATGGAGATCGCCTACCAGCCCGAAAAGCTCTATGCGCGTTATCAGTATCAGTGTGATTTCACGTATGCCAACCAGCTAAAAATGCCTGTGAGCGCGGAGCAGAAGAGCTGGGCCAATATCAAGCGCGGGCTTATCATCCTGCGCAACATTATCTGGAAGGTCGGCGTGCTCGGCGATTACCGGAAGGTGTTCTGGAAATTCGCGCTTGGACGCCTGCGGCGCGGCGATATCGAAGGCCTGATCTCTTCGGCGTTGATCGCCCATCACCTGATCATGTTCGCGCGCGCGGCTTCGGTCGGCCAGCAGAACGCTTCGAATTACTCGATGCGGCTGCGCGAGGCATCGGTCCCTGCCGAGTAAGCCGAAATGAACACACCGGCGCCGCCGTCCCGTTCGATGATGGATTTGCGGGAGCTGACGCCGGCGCGCGTCGCGCTCGGCCGCGCCGGCGCAAGCCTGCCGACTACGGCGTTGCTCGAATTCACGCTGGACCACGCGCGCG
>VAZG01000181.1 GCA_005885285.1 Alphaproteobacteria bacterium
AAAGTGGCTCGCCAGCTAAACGAACGACCACGTGAGACCTTGCAATTTGAAACCCCAGCAGAGAGATTTAACGCCTGTGTTGCGTCGACCGGTTGAGCCAGCAAGGGCAAACAGGAAATCGCTAGCTCGTCAGCGGAGCTGCTCCGCTTTTGAACCGATATGTGACATTCGATTGGTGCGCTTTATGGGGCTAGGAAAGTGACGGATGGCGTTTCCTGCCTCAGGGTGGGCGAGGCGGACAGATCATTGTCCCGAAGCGGGTTCTCTTGCCCTGACTGAGACGAGGATCAACCTCCCGTATGTGGCGTGCCGACTAGGAGTGGCATGTCGAGCGTGAAGCGTGAGCCTTTCGGCTCATTCGATGCTATCTTCAGTTGGCCGTTGAGTTGCCTGAGTAGGCCATTGATCAGCCTGAGGCCGAGGCTCTTGCGGGGCTGATCGATGTCGAAACCTTCCGGGAGCCCGATGCCTTGGTCGGAGACTTCGACCAAGAGGCGCCCCCCAATCTCGCGGGCGGATACCTGGATTGTGCCGGCGCGATCAGGATAGGCGTACTTGACCGCGTTGGTCACGAGTTCATTGACCAGAAGCCCCAACGGAATGGCCTGGTCCGCCGAAAGCCCCGTCCGGTCAGCATGGCAGAGTACGGTGTGTCCAGGTGTTGTTTCCTGGAGTTTGTTGCAAAGCTCGCCCATAAAGTCGGCAAGCTCGACGAAACCGATTTGCGTGCCGCGCCATAGGTGGTCATGAACTTGGGCTATGGTTGCGACACGCGAGCCGGCGTCCGCTAGTGCGCTTTGCGCGTCCTCTGACTGCGCGCTGAGCGCCTGAACGCGAAGTAGCCCAACGACAACAGCAAGACTGTTCTTGACACGGTGACTCATCTCCCGCGTTAGCAGGGCCTGATAGTCAAGCGCCTCTTGAAGCCGGGCATCGGCCTGCTGACGCTCGATAGCGAGGCCGAGAAGTCCTGCGAAGCCCGCAAGGAAATCGGCGTCCGCTCGGTCGAACTGACCGGGGTCCGGACTGTCGACCTCGAGCACACCGAATGGGCGATTGCCTTCACCGCCTCGCTCGATAAGGACGTTGATCGCGCGCCTGACGCCATGGTCGGCTAGGAGCTGAGGCGTGCGAAACCGCGCTTCTTCATGTAGATGGTTCGAGATGACCGCTTTACCAGTATGGTATGCGAAGCCAGCCGGCGATTCGACGTCTGCTCCAAGTGCGGTATTATCGGTCGCGCCCGGGGCCCAGCCGACGCCTGAGCGCACGAGAAGACGGTTTTCATCCGGTAGATATTCCAAGACCTTGGCAAAAGGAGCCTCAAGTCCTTGAGCAGAGAGTTCGGTCGCGCGCTGCAGAATTTGTCGGAAATCACGCGTCTGCAAAGCAGAGCGGCCAAACTCGCCGAGAAGAGATTGCTGACGCAGGCGGTAGGGAAGTTCGTCCCGGCTATTCGATGACACAGATGCCTTTTTGCCGGCGAGTTGTAAGGGGCAGGTCATGCGCGATCCGTTCGTGTGGTAGTGCCGCGAGGAGCTTGTTGTCCAAAACGTCTTGGGATCGTGAATGCATTGAACTCTCTTCCTGCGTTTAGGACCCGCACTCCTTCCACTCCTTCGTACTGCAGCAGGCTCCGAGGATTTTGACGCCTCAGCGCATCAAGAACCACAGCAGGATAATCACCGGGATGGGAACTCCGATTAGCCAAAGAAGTACGCTACGGCCCACGATGTTCCTCCTGGGTGGAGCCCTGAAACGGACAGCGGGGTTTCTGAGATGGCTCAGGCGGCTTTCCGATTGATCGCTTGTTTTGCAAGCTGGCTGAGCAGATCATCCGTCTTCTTTTCTTCTTGCAGCGTTTTATCGAGCAGCTCTGCAACATCCCGCAGCCCAAGCTGCGAGGCCCAGGTTTTGAGTGTTCCATAGCGCGAGATCTCGTAATGCTCGACGGCCTGAGCACCAGCCAGAAGGCCGGCATCCAGAGCCTCCGACCCTTCGAAATCCTCCATTACCTCTTTGCCTTCCTCGACAATGCCGAGGACAGCATCACAGGTCTTCGTCCGCGCGGGCTTTTCGATCAATTCGAAAATCTGGACTAGACGCTCTATCTGTCCTTCTGTTTCATCGCGGTGCGTTTCAAACGCCTTCCTCAGATCTTCAGAATCAGCAGCTTTCGCCATCTTCGGCAAGGCCCGCAGGATCTGCTTTTCAGCGAAATGGATATCCTTGAGTGTTTCGTAAAATAGATCTTCGAGCGTCTTCTGAGTCTTTGGTCTGGCAGCCATTGCTCACTCCTTTGTGCTAACCCGATTCATCCTGTCGACAGCCGAAAGTCCGCGGTGCAACGCTGGCCCGAAACACGCAACCCCATGGGGTGTGTCTGGTAAGCCACCATCTCGAAGGCGGTGACATAAGCGGTTCACCTATCTCTCCGCGGCCGGCTCTGCGCCTGTCCGGGCTTGCCCCGAAATAACGACGGGCAATGCAATTCCACAAGTTTAGAAAATACTAAAAGAGTTGATACTTTGAGACTGCCTCACTTCTCGCGTCGTTTCCTTTTGACGACTCTATTGCGCGTAATTCCGCGTTCGCGTCCCCAAATAATAGCCGCGCCGCGCCGATTGACTCCGAGCTTCCCGTACAGCGAGGCAACGTGATTTCGAACCGTGTTTTTCGAAAGGCTCAACGTCGCGCTCATTTGCGCGTCCGTCATACCCTCACAAATCAACGCTAAGATCTCACGCTCACGATCGGTCAGGTCGTCCAGATCTGCGGTGGAACGTGAAGCACGTGACGATTGACGAAGCGCGGCAAGCTTTTCGACAATGGTTCGACTGAGCCACGAAGTATCTTGCATGACCGCCTCAATCGCTTCGATCAGCTCTTCCTCGGATCGCTTGCGTTCTGTGATGTCAAGCATCACGCAAAGAACGCACCGCTGATCATTGATCCTCACGATTTCGGATGAGACAAGACAATCCAAGATCGTTCCATCTTTAGCTTTCATTTGAAGGTCTAGGTTGCGAATGCTTCCCGTCCCTTCCAGGGCTTTCTCGAATTGCTGCTGTGCAGCCCTGTCAGCCCACAGGTGTATCTCAGTCGCACTACGGCCGATAATCTCCTCCTCCGTATAACCGGTGATCTGTCGAAATGCCTCGTTCACTTCAAGAATCTTGAATCCTGCAAAGTTGGCGATTGTGGCCGGCACGGGCGCGAGACGAAAGGATGTCGCGAAACGCTCTTCGCTTTGGCGCAGCGCGGTCTCTGCCTTCTTGCGCGAATCGATATCCGCAAAGGTAAAGAGCATGCAGTTCTCGTCGTCCATCTGGATCGGCTGACCGGCGACGATGACGAATTTTTGAGCCCTTCCAGGTAGCGGAATGTGAGCCTCCATTTGGGGAATCGTTCGGCCTTCCTTGAGGCGCTCGAGCGCTAGCTGTCTTTGCTCCGCGTCGGCCAAAACATCGATGTCGTTGATTGAACGGCCAACGATCTTTTCACTCGGGTACCCTGTCATCTCGGTGAAGCCTTGATTGACTTTCACGTACCGAAGACCGGCAAGACGGCAAATGATCGCGGGAGCAGGGTTTGCATTGAACGCTGCTTCGAACCTCTTCTCCGCCTCATACTGCTCCGTGACATCACGGGTGATCAGAATAAAGCAGTCCGGTTCACCTGACCTTTCTGTGATGACAAGGCTTCGAATTCGGTGGACCCATACCTGATCTTGGTTTCGAACGCGGGTCACTTGCACGGTGACATCGTCGAAGCGCTCGCCGGCGATCACACGCTCGATAGGGTACTCGCCACGGCTGAGAGGATGATTGTTACGGTACCGTAGCCGGAACCGTTTTCGGTACGTTTCAACGTTCTTGCCGAGATCTGCCAGCTTATCGGCACCGTGCATGGCAAGTGCCGCATCGTTAGCCCAGACGATGGTCCGATCCGGATCTATGATGATTATCCCTTCGCTCACTCCAGATACAATCTGCTGCAACTGGGTGCGATCACGACGCGGGCTGACTGGGCGCATCTGCAACCTCCACGGTTCACGTTTGCTCGTTAGGGACGAAGCATCGCCGCCGGACTCCTTAGTTAGGGAAAGGGTTGTTTTTACTACGTAGCTTAGTCCTTTCTTGCCAGTGACATCCAGGGTGCCGGCATCTTAAATAGCTTTAATCAGGACGACGAATTCATTTTCGTCCTCCACACTTAGGAATCAAGAGGAGGCAGTTTTGCAAAGTTCAAATCGCGGACGCGAAGGCGCCGCTTCTCGGAGTGAGACACGAACTCTTATCGCAGCCAGCAAAGTCGAGGGGACAGCGGTCTATAACCGTCAAGGCGAAGCTCTCGGCTCCGTCTATGACGTGATGATCGACAAGCGTTCCGGCGATGTTGCGTATGCGGTGATGTCATTCGGCGGGTTCCTGGGCATTGGCAAGAGCTACCATCCGGTTCCCTGGAACATGCTTGACTACGACGAATCCCAAAGTGGGTACGTCGTCGATGTTAACAAGGAGATGCTGGAGAACGCGCCCACCTTTGCGCAAGGCCAGGAGCCGGACTGGGCGGATCAGACTTACGTTCGTCGGATCGACGATTATTACGGCAGCTCGCACCGCAGTCTCTGATCCGCTGATGCTCGCCGCGCAGCCGAGGATGGCGAGCCATGGATGGTATTCGCGCGCGTCGGATTGCTGGGAGCGTTGTTGATCGACATGAGGAAAGGGAATCCGACCGCACGAAAAATGACCATCCCTGGATCCGAAGGAAGCGAGCATGAAGAATCCGCGTGGTCCGATCAAAGGGGAGTTGAAGGGCCGCAGAAAGAACCTATCCAAAAATCGCTACGGCAGTTTCAATGCTGACCGAACACCAGTCGAGCTTCGGAAACGCCTCGCCGAGCTTGATCTTTGGTTACGCGAACTAAAAAGAAATCGCTTTGATTATGGCCACAAAGATCAATGGTGCCAAAAAGCCGTCGAAGGCGTGGAACAGGAGGATGTGATGCCGGACAATTTCTCAAAGAGAGGCCAGTCGGACCGATCGAAGATTGCGATGAATGAGGCTTTTGAGGTCCGTTACTGGATCAAACATCTTGGAGTTTCGAAGGAGGAGCTGCAGCGCGTCGTCGACAAGGTCGGAAACTCGGCTGCGGCCGTGAAGAAAGAGCTCGAGAAATAGTGGCATCGCCATGGGCAGAAATTCCGTCATGATAGTAAAATCTTGCATATTGAAAGAGCAGCGCGTTGTTGCTTTGATCGAGGACGTATGATGCGCAACAATCGCCTTTGGATGCCGGATTACGAAGATGAGCTGAGGAAATCGATCGTGGATGGAGAAGGCTTGCTGAACGCTGCCGACAAGCGTTGGTAATCATCGAAAACGACCCGGCGGGTATGACTCGTGCAAAATGCCTGGCGTCTGTTGAAGACCACGGTTACTGCATTCATCAATGACGAGGCGCTTGGAAGGGGCGCGGCAATAGCCTTTTACACGGTGACGTCTATTGCTCCGGTTCTGCTGATCGTAGTCGCGATCGCAGGCACGGTTTTCGGGCGGGAAGCTGCGCAAAATGGAATTATTGCTCAGCTAAGTGGCCTGATTGGCCAACAAAGTGCCGAACTTCTGCAGACCGCTGTCGCGAGCGCGCAGGATAAGACCTCCGGCAAGATCGCCACCATTGTTGGGGTGGTCATGGTTATCGTTACCGCTTCAGGCGTATTCGGTGAAATGCAAACTGCGCTTAACGTCATCTGGAAAGCAGACCCGACGGGCACGCCGATATCCCGTTTGATTAGGGCACGCGCAGCCGGCTTAGGGCTTGTGGTCTCCTTGGGATTTCTCCTGATGGTATCGTTGGCGATAAGCGCGGGCCTGTCCGCATTTGGCGATTACCTGAACTCTGTTTTTGCGTTTGGTCAGGTCATCCTCACGATTGTGAACGGGTTAGTATCTCTTCTGCTGATTTCGATCTTGTTCGCAGCAATTTACAAAGTTCTGCCGGACAAGCATATCGAATGGCGTGACGTGATCGTTGGAGCCATCGTGACGTCGTTCTTGTTCACCGCTGGAAAGTCGCTAATTGGCTGGTACATCGGCAGCAGCGCGGTGGCTTCTGCTTATGGTGCCGCAGGGGCACTGATGGCCATGTTGCTCTGGGTGTATTACTCAGCTCAGATTGTTTTGCTCGGCGCTGAATTCACTAAAGCGTATTCCGACCGCGCTGAGTCTGACGATGTTTCCAGGGCTTAGCTGTTTCACTTCGCGTTCTCCTCGCCCGATATCTTTCCGCGCCGCCATTGGATCAACTGTGCACATCAACGGATAACGATTTCTAAGACGCGACCGCAGGTCGCGAGGAGCGCGCGCCTCGCTTGCATCTCAACACCGCCTGCAGTGGCGCCGAAACTGTGACTTGTCAGATTTAGTTGGTACACGCGGCGATGGCCGATCGATACACCATATGTTGCGGCCGGCGTCCGCAAAACCCGCAGCGTGTCTCGCACCCAATACCTTCCGCAAATCCCGGATAGTTTTGGCGTTCGGGAATGAGGGAAGCGGTGACTGCCGCCATTTTTCGTCACGCTAATTTTTCGACAGCAGCGAACCAAATAGATCGTCGCCGTTAAGCCGGCCGGGCCTATAAGATGACTAGGCACTCAACGTCTTGGACAATCGGCGTAGATATTCGTTTGCCTTCAGCAAAGCGAGTCAATCTCAGGCCATGCCGGCCACCTCAACGGTACGTCGCCGTATTTGGCAAAGACCGAGCCAACGTTTAGGCGCAATAGAATCGTCAAAAGGAAATGACGCGAGAAGTGAGGCAGTTTCAAAGCACCAATTCTTCTAGTATTTTCTAAACTTGTGGAATTGCGGGGCCCGTTCTTACCTCAGGCGTGGCGATTGTGGAAAGCCGGTCGTTGCGTTCCTGGATTGGGCCGGCTGGACGAGGGGCCCTGTCGTCGCGGACGCACTTAAGCGCGAAGGCATCAATGCCCGCGTAGCCGACGGCACCACGGCGATCGAGGACGATTAGGCCGCGGCAAGTGTCGCCCCGGAAGCGCCGGTAACTAATGCCATCATTGGAGTTCAGGCTTCAATTCAAACAGTTCGTGAAAGAGGATTGCGTCATGCCACAGACCGACACCCAGTCGCTGCAACAGATCAAACGCCAAACCGAGCAAACGCGGGCAGGCCTGACCGATACCGTCGAGCAGCTTCGTACCAGCGTGGCGGAGACTGCGAGCGACATCCGCCAGCGCATCAGCCCCGACGCCATCAAAGCCGAGGTGTCCGACTACATCAAAAGCAGGGGTGAGCGGCTGATGAACGACGTCACCGCCGCTGCCCGCAGGAATCCGATGCAGGCTGTGGCAGTCGGCGCCAGCGTTGCATATCCGCTTCTGCGGCTGGCGCGAACAATACCCTTGCCGGTGCTGATGGTGGGGGCTGGTCTGTTTTTTGCCGGTTCCAAGACGGGACAGTCCGCTACACGAACGGCCGGTGAAACGGCTTCCGACATTTCGGATGAGGTCGGACGTCGGACCCGTGATTTCGGAAATCAAGTTGGAGAGTCGGCATCCGCTTCGAAGGCGTACGCGTCCGACCAGCTTGATCGCGCGAGCGCCGCCGTGTCCGGCGGAGCCGATCAGGTGAGCCGAGCGGCCGATGCAGCGGGCGCTACGCTCGCCTCGAATTCACAGAAGGTTCAAGGGAAGGCGGTGTCGTTCGGAGCCTCAGTTTCCAATCGTGCGACCGCTCTCTGGGACGAAGGCACCCGTGCAGCCAGTTCGGCCGCCGCGACGGTCCAGGACATTGCGTCCGGCGCAACATCCGTCGGTCAGAGGGCGATCGGCACCACCACAGATGCGGGGCTGGATGCTGCAAGGGCGGTCAGTGACAAAGGATCCGATCGTACCGAACGCGCGGGAAAGGCGATCTTCGAGACGATCGAACAAAATCCATTGCTGGTGGCGGGCGTGGGCCTGCTGGTCGGCGGTCTGATCGCGAGCGCGCTGCCCCGCTCCGAGATCGAGGATGACCTGGTTGGCGACGCCAGCACCGCGGTGAAGCGACGCGTCCAAACCGCCGCATCGCAAGGTTTCGACACCGCTAAGAACGCCGTCGGTGAAGTCGTCGACGAAGCGACCCGGCGGGCTCAAGAGGAAGGCCTTACGCCCGACGGCATAGGTAAGGCCGCACAGGACGTCGGACAGCGGGTGCGGCGTGTTGCGGAAACTGCGGTAACGACCGCTTTCGAACCGACACAAGACGATCATCAACCAAGCACTCACGGAGGAACCGACCATGGCTGACCAAAAATTCAGGAGCACGGATCAAACGGGATCGGGCACCGCACCTCATGGCTTCGAAACACCCGCCACCGCGGCAAAGACCGTGACCGACCAGGCACCTTCTGTAGGGCGCGATCTCAAGGACAAGGCGATCGGCCTCGCGGGCTCGTCCTCGGACGCGATCAAGGATCAGGCCTCGGAATTCGTTGATGCGGCGAAGGATGTCGCATCGCAGGCAACCGACAAGCTTAGGCAGACGGTCGACGGTCAGAAGAATGCCGGCGCGGAATACGTCGGAAGCCTAGCTGAGACGATCCGCCGCGCCGCGCGGGAATTTGACGGTGATCTCCCGATTGCCGGCACCTACATCCGGAAGGCCGCAGCTCAGGTCGAGGGGGTCGCCGATACCATCAGGACTGGTAACTTCAACGACCTGGTACGAGGCGCTCAGTCCTTTGCGCGTCGGCAGCCGGCAGCACTCCTGGGAATGGCTGTGCTCGCCGGCTTCGGCGTCGTCCGGTTCTTAAAGAGCTCAGCTGAGACTTCCGAAGGCGGTGGGTCCGGCTTGAGCGACGGAAACACCCTCGCCCGGAACAGTGCGAGTCAATCGAATGCAGATAACAGAGGATATCGCGATGAGTTCACAAACTAGCCGGTCGATACCCGAGCTTTTCAGCGACGCGATCGCACAGCTTGCCAAACTCGTCGGCAACGAGTTCGAACTTGCTCGGCTGGAACTCTCGGAAAAGGCAAGCCAGATCGGCCGGGCTGGCGCCATGATCGGCGCAGGCGCGGTTACCCTGATGCCGGCGCTGGTGCTGCTGTTATTCGCGCTTTCGGCGGCATTGATACGTGGCGGGTTTTCTGAGCCCGTCGCCTATCTGTTGACAGGAGGGGGCGCGGCGCTGATTTCGGGAGCGTTGATAGGAATCGGATTGAGCCGGCTTTCCAGTGATGCCCTCAAGCCCTCGGTCACACTTGATCAGGTGCAACGCGACAAGGTCGCGGCGAAGGAGATGGCACGATGAGTGATATTTCGGAAAAAGGATCGGACTTCCTTCGGGATCTGGGCAATGCCGCGCGCAAGAATCCCTTATCCGCTGCGCTGATCGGAATGGGTGTATTCTCGCTCTTCACCGGCAGCCGACCTGTTGAACGGGCCGCGGATTTTGTCCGACGCACCGGCTTTGACCGCATTCCGGATGCGGCCGGCAATGCTTTTGAGGCCGCCCGTTCGACCTTTAGGTCCGGCGCCGGTTCGATCGGCGAGCACGTCACGTCAGCAAAGGACGCTCTGCGAGACGACGGCGCGGACGCTCTCGATAGTGCAACTCGCTTCGGACGGGATTATTCCGACGCTGCTTCCGATTATGCCAGAGCTATTCCTGGTGCCGGGGCAGAGATGTTCGACACGGCCCGCTCCAACTTGACCGAGCTAATCAGGACCCAGCCATTGGCGTTGGGCGCGATCGGGCTCGCGATCGGCGCGGGCGTTGCAGCCGCCCTGCCTTCGAGTGAAGTTGAAGCCGCCTATCTCGGCGATACCAGCGAGACCGTTAAAGCGAAGGCCGCCGAGTTCGCCACTGAACAAACCGCTCGCGCGACGACGCTTTCAGAAGGCGTGATGGGCGCCGTCACTGAGGAAGCCCGCAAACAGGGCCTCACCATAGAGGGCGCGAAATCGGCGGTCGGAGATTTCTCGACAAAAGTCGGCCGCATCGTCGATGCGGCCGGCAAGGGCATTTCCGAGCGGGTGACCTCGACCAAATCATCATAGGCGATAGCAAAAGTTTGATTTGCTCAGGAGCCGCAAACACCGCGGCTTCTTCGAAGCTGCCTAAGGATTATTTGCGCGACCTCTGTCCCTCCCGCTAACGGCGGCACAAAGCTGGCCTGTTCGGGTCTAGGTGGGATGTCTGATTTTGAGGAATCAATTGCTAACGACGAGGTGGAACGAAGTTCCTCTGATGCCGTTGACGCGCAGGTAGGTAATACCGCGCCATGGGTCGTATAAATCACCCGCCGCTTCCAATAAAATCATCTTGGCAGATCGGGCTATCGTTCGTGCCTGGACCCGGCGGCTCGACGTATCCCTTGATACATTGAAGGTCGTTGTCGACAAGCTGGTAATTCCGTCGCAGCTGCAGCGCGCACGCCACCAGGCATCGCCGGTGCCGACCGAGAGCACGGCCGCCAAAGACGAATTAGCGACGCCAGTTTGATGGTGACGCGGCTAGCGATCGGCCGAGCCACCGCGCCGCATCCCTTAATAATCAAAACAAAACCGCCCGCCGATGTGGCAGGGCAGTTTAATCTTTCGATGTCAGTTATACTTGAATTGCGGCATCGCCTTCAACTGGTCCTTGGTCGCATTGAAGACCGCGTGATCCGGATACCACTTCTCGTCCGCCGCTCGCGCAGGCCGATCGGCGCGATTGGCTTCACCAGTTGTGCTGGTGTTGTTGGCGCCAACTGTGGATTTGTCGGCGGGCGCTGTGGTTGTCGATGAAGTGCGAGCGGGTTCATTGACCCATTTCAATTTCTCCATCGGCACTGCAACGTAATGCTCGCCCATGCCAAGAAAACGCCGACGCCGAGGACGACGTTATCGACTTTGCCGGACTTGTCGACGATCAGCTCTTGAATGTCGCCGATCTTTTCGTTGTTGTCGTTGTACACGTTGACACCTATCAACTTGGAAGACCGCCACTGGCCTTCTTTGTGAACAGCAGTATTAACGTTCGAGCGATCGGTGGTGGCGTTCTGCGCAAAGGTCGCACCGGTCAAAAGCGCGGTACCGAGCAATGCTGCTGCGAGATACTTGGATTTCATTGCTTTCCTCCAGTGAGGTTCGAGTTGGCAGGTGAAATGTTGCTTAGTGAACCGACCAGGTCAGTCAGTGCTGAAGCAGCATGATCAAAATGATCAGCGGGATCGGTATTCCAAGTAGCCACAGAAGAATCGGCATATGACGTTCCTTTCATTTTCGCGATTACTAACGACGCCATCCTCTTTTGCCCCAGGTTCCGTCACGAAGGCCTCCGCCTTCGGTCGCTGCCAGCGCAGCCGAAAAAGCTCCGATGAAAAGCGAAAGCGTCAACCAGATCGCCAGGTGCATCGCGGCTTTGCGGGCTTTATCAAGATCGGTCTTGACTTGAGCGATCACATCGCTAGCCCGCTTGTCCGCGTCGGCCTGGCTGAGGCCGGTCCGGGCGGCGACCACTTTGCCGACATAGCTGCGATCGGCTGCCGAGGGTTCTCCGCCGTTGCGAAAATCGGCTGTGAGCAGGCGAGTTAGTTCCTGGTGCATTTCAGCCTTACTGGCGTTGGCGGTGTTGGAGGTGTTCTCCGCGGTTGGATTGCCGGGCCGCAGGAGAGTATCGACATAACCATCCATCGGACCCGTTGCCTGCGACGAGCCGGCCGCCTGCATCGCGCCCGAGGTTGCGCCGCCAATTAACGAGGTGGCGGGAGAGGCGAGAAGGACCGCGCCGAGCACTGAAGCCAATGCCCATGCCAGGAAACCATGCGCGGTATCCCGGAAAAGAACCTCTGTAGACTGAACGCCGCTCCAGCGGTTGCGCAGTCGTCCCGCCAGGTAGCCGCCCATGGCCGACGAGATCATCGCCATCACGATGAAATAAAGTCCGGTGCCGATTTCGAAGGTTGTTGCCGAAACACCGGAATTGGACCACGGCGATACCACGGAAAATCCGAGCCCGGCTCCAAGCGACAGCAAGACCAGTGTCAACGCGCAAGACGCAATAGCGCCGGCCACAACGGCCGCCCAGGAAATCCCCGCCAAAGGTGGTTCAACAACATCATCTACTGCCCCAGCGGGGTGCATCGCCTGTTCCATAATTCCTCCCAGCATCTTGAATTTGATGACGGGAAAAATGTTGGAACGTGGCGAAAGTTCCTCCAGCGAATTCGCCGACGTGACAGCGCTGCGCCTTCACTTCCGCTGGCTTCGCGCGAGACCCGCGTTGCAGCAATCCCACGACGGACTCCGTCACGGTCGAGGTCGGTGTCGGCGCGAGTGCAGCAAAAAATCCGCCTCGCTGGTGGCGACGCGGATTAAGCGCACTAAGCGTTTTGAGTTTGCCAGAAATTTCGAACTCACGGCAGCGTCGAAAACCAATCATCCACGTCCTTGCGGGCCTGGTCCTTTGCGTAGCCATAGCGCTTTTGCAGTCGACCTTCGAGCTGGTCGCGCTGCCCATTGATGTCAGCCAAGTCATCATCCGTCAGCTTGGCCCACTTCTGTTTGACCTTGCCCTTGACCTCTTTCCAATTCCCTTCCACTTGGTTCCAATCCATCACGCATCCTCCGGCTTTTAGAATTCGGCAACGCTTGGACCGACTTCCTTGTTCCTGGCCGCCGCATTTAATGGGCCGACTTTGAATCATGCCCCCGACAGCCAACAAAAAAGCCCCGCTCGCGCGGGGCTTTTTTTGAAGTGGAATCACCAAGCCTGCCGATTGTACCAATCGTTCATTTCCTTCCTTGCCTGATCTTTATGGTAGCCATACCGCTGCTGGAGCTTGCCATCAGGCTGCTCCTGCTTGCCGGCGATCGCATCGAGATCGTCATCCGTAAGCTTGCCCCACTCCTCTTTGATCTTGCCTCTGACTTGCTTCCAATTTCCTTCAACTCGATTCCAGTCCATTTTCTGCTCTCCTCCAATGACGCCACAAATCAACGGCGAATCGCGCAAAGTTTCCAGCATCTGGCTGCCAGCCAAGGATTCCTGGCGGGCTTCGCAGCCGCGGCGACGGGAAAGTGCGAGCATGCGCGATTGAAGCGCGGCTACTGCGCCCTAGGCAAACAATCCCACAGGTTGGGAACGGGGAATCTCCGAACCGCTGCTGGTTGGCCTCGGCATTAGGAACCATCAGCGTAGTCAGACCTTCTTCACTGAAAGATGTTGGCGCTCCCGCCGCCATCGAGCGGGCCCTCAGCGTCTATCAAGAGCTACAGGAGCGAGACCAGTCGGTTCTTCTACAAGCGCGAAAAAGTCTCACTCGGCATATTCACGCTATGGTGGATAAGGGGGAGCGTGACGAGCGCCGCTTGACTGTAAGCGCTCTCGCTCACCTCAAATCCATTGAGCGTGACCATGCGATTAAATCCGCTCATTGCGCTCCAACTAGGAAGCGAAGCCGTAAACTAGCCATTTCACGCGAAACTCGGATTTGACTCTGGTCGATGTCCGCCGAGCGAACTAGGCGAGGGCAGCCTTTCGGATTTTTTCGTCGAGGTGGCCAGAGGCGTGGTCCTGAACAAAGCTGGGTCAAGGATGTTTCGTGAAGCCTGGCAAGCACATCACCAAGCTTGGCCGATTCCGGCTCGCCCAGCGCGAATGCCTCGCCATAAATCCTTCGCAGGACGCTGACCAGTGTATTGCCATGCTTGCGGATAATCTCGCCGGTCTTATCGCGATGGCGGGCGTCGATGATCATGGCGGTTGTTCCAGTGAAACGCGGCTTTGAAAATCCACACCAGTACTATTCGTTCCGTCCATGGTCATACCCCGCGCATGGGGCCGAACAAAATCTCTCTTGTCGCGGAAGGCGGGAGCTTGTTGGTTAACGCGCGGGCGGAGCCAATACGCAAGTGCCTTCGAGAGAGCGACCGCAGGAGCTTGCCTCATCGCCTGGGCGGGGGCTTAGGTTCAAAAAATGGCCCCGGTGAATTGGCCAGGGCGGGCATCTTTGCCCGCCCTTTACGTTTTGCTTCAGTCGGCGTTAGGCCTCGAGGATCGCGACGATTTCGAATGTCTTCGGATCCACCACCAGGATCTGATCGCGGACCAGGATGAATTCATATCCGCGCCACTCCGGATAGATGCTCACGACCTCAGATGGGAGCGGGCGCAGGCTCACACGCTCGCGCGGAACGCGGGTCCCGACCGTGATGTCGAAGTCGACATTGTTGACCGGCGCAGCGTGCTCATTCCTGATCACGGTGGTGATCTTGGTACGCTGCTCGGTCGAGAGCTTGGCAGCGGCGCCGGCCTGACCCGTCGTCGTCGTGGTCTGCGACTTGGTTTCCGCGTTCATGTTGCCGTTGCGGTCGCGGGTCTGGACGTTCTGATCCTTGTCGCGGCCCTCGCGGCTCTGGGCGTTCTGATCCCGATCGCGGCCTTCGCGGTTCTGGGCGGCGTTCTGATCGCGGTCACGGCCCTCGCGATTCTGGACGGCGTTCTGATCGCGGCCCTCGCGGCCCTCGGCCTTCATGTTGTCCTTCCGGCCTTCGCGACCCTCGGCCTTCATGTCCTTGCCGCCCTTGGTCTCGTTCTCAGAGCTCATGCCCTTGGCGCCCTTGGTCTCGCTCTCAGAGCTCATGCCCTTTGACTTCTGGCCCGGGGCGTTTTCCTCGCTGCGTTGGCTCTGGCCAACCGTCGACGATTTCTTTTCCGACTGCGTCGACTTCATGTCTGATGGAGATTCGCGGTTTTGAGCCGAGCTGCCGGCCCGTTCAGAAGCGGTGCCGGAAGCCGATCCCCCGGCGGAGGGCGAGTTCTGCTGCATTGCGGCGCCTTCATGGCCACTTCCCGTTCCCTGCGCATTTGCGAATCCGGTTCCCGCGACTAACGACAGCGCCGCAACCGAGATCAGAAAGCGATTAGTCATTGAATATCTCCTCACGTTTTTGCGTTGCCCGTGCCGACAACGAAAGGCGATATGAGATGTTCCTGACGATATGAAGTGAAACGCATAATGCAGGAGCTCTGGGCCGAGTATGTTGCGGCAAATCCTGAATTGTTCAAAACGTAACACAAGGGAGTAGCCGGGCGGCGGCAGCGATTGATGGCAACCCAAATCGTGATGGATCACACGGGAGATACCCGACACAATTTCGACCAGACCGATACCAGGCGATCCTGAGGGCCGAAGAACGTTTCAAAAAGTTGACCGGCCGAGGCTTTACCGCGGCGGCACGGATCGCCTCCGGGGAAGTAACAGTGACGCGGACGTTTGATCCAAAGGCGGAAGAGACATTGTTTATTCCGCGCCTCGTAGGCGGTTAGCTTCGCCTCCATGTTTGTGCAACTTTCATCGGCGTTTGTGCAACTTTCATCGGCGGCTCGCTGGCTGCGAGGCTTGTGGGAGAAGTTTCAGTCGGCTGGCCCAAGCGCGACGGAAGCGCGCGGGCTCGAGCTTTTGAAGGAATGGCTGTCGCCCGAACAGCTGGCTCAATATAACGCGAACGGCTTTTTTGACGTCACCGGTTGCGACAGCGGCAAGCGGTACCGAATCCACCATGGCGCCGCGATGAACATCGTTGAGATCGACGACGTTGGCGGCGTTCGCACTGGTTGGTGTTTTATCCCGAAAGCTTGCATAGTCGCAGGCGATGTCATGCTCGCACAAAAGATTTTCTTGGAAACGGACGAGCGCGGCGCGTTAGCGATCGCTAAAAACTTTAGGCCCAATTCACGGAGCTAGCAGGGTTCGTCCATTTTGACGCGAAGCGCGGATCGCGCACTTTGCTACGAGCAACCCTATGTCAGTGCTGAGCACAACTGTTATTGGCTGGATCGCTCTCAACGGCCTCGTCGCCAGCGCGCTACTAGCTCGTCGTTCAATACCTGAGTTACGATAGCGGCTATTCAGACTATTCAAACGGGTCATCCGCGGAGAGACAAAGCGGCGGTGACGCACCCCGCACGAACACTCGCAGCCGTCTCGGGCGTAGAGATCCCGCCTGGATCGAATCCTTCAGCGCACCGGAACGTCCCCAAGGACGGCCTCGGTATGCCACGCCGGGACCCTCACCTTGTCAGGGGCCCCGAGAGCCTCCGGCCTCCGTTGCCCCTCGGTGAAGATCAGTTTCGACCCAGGAATTGGGAACTTAGCGCGATGAACATGGTTTTTGTGCTGCGTGCAAAAAAGAGCTGGTATTTTTCGCTCTTCGGATGGGTCAATGAGTATTGGCGACTTATCTCATGATGACTGTCCCAACTGTCACCAGCGGTTCGAAATAGTTTTGCTGAAGTTCAAGTTAGCAGGCCCACAGATGATCAGCGCCTGCCCAAATTGCGCGATGATTCAGGACAATGATCCGAAGCGTGCGTCGAGGTTGGGGGAATTGTGGAAACGTGAGCACCTTCTCCTCAATCGTCCATCACGGGGTGCTGGAAACGAAGTGGCTGCGGTTCGGACGTCGAGGCGCTATTCGTTTGTGCGGGACCGGATGCCTGGCGATGCCAAATGAGCCCCCAAGAAACGATCGTGACTGGGGACGCTGAGGCCGCTGAAGCATTGGAGGCGGCCCGATCAATGGCCCCGGGCCAGACAAAATCGAAGCTTTGAAGAAAGCGGGCCTGCTGCGTAAGGCTGCTGATACGCGTGGGCTTTCCTTCGCTAGGCGTGGCCGGCCTCCAAAGTAGGTCGCTCATTGATATCGCGGGAATTAAGGTCTTGGGTGGCGGGCGCTCAACCTCACATCGGAACGACGATTTCGCACACGAGACCTTCGGTGTGCCAGTCGAAGCGAATCTCGCCCTTCAGTTGGCCTCGAATGATGCTGTCCATCACGCGCGTGCCGAAGCCCTGACGTGTAGGTGGCTTGACCGGCGGGCCACCCGCCTCGGTCCAGCGAAGAACGAGGCGTCCGTCTGACGCGCACGACCACTCGACCTGAACATGTCCTTCGGCTGCTGACAGAGCCCCGTATTTCGCCGCGTTGGTCGCAAGCTCGTGCAGGGCAACCGCAACGGTCTGTGCAATGTCCGGCCGCATCACGATGTCAGGACCATCGATGCGCGCGCGACCCTCCTCGTCTCGACAGTAGGCGGCAAGCTCCTCCTTGATCAGCTTGTGAAGCTCGGCTCCGGTCCAGCGAGATTCCACGAACAACTTGTGGACGTTCGCGAGCGCCTGGATGCGCCCCGTTATGGTGTCCTTGAGACCTTCGGGTGTGTCGGAGTTGGAAAGGTTCACAGTCGCCTGCACGGTTGCCAACACGTTTTTGGCTCGGTGTTCGGCCTCGCGAGCGAGAACGGTGATTTGCGCCTCGCTGCGCTTACGCTCAGTAATGTCGCGGGCGATTTTCGACGCACCGATGATTTTGCCTCCCGCATTCTTGATGGGCGAAACGGTCAGCGAAATATCGATCAGGCTTCCGTGCTTGCGCATACGAACTGTTTCATAGTGCTCGACGGGCTCACCACGTCGGATACGTTCGAGGATCGCGGGCTCCTCCTCTTGTCGATCCGGCGGAATCAAGATCGTGATCGGCTTACCTACCACTTCCTCGGCCGCATAGCCGAAGATTCGTTCCGCGCCCTTGTTCCAAGTGACGATTACGCCGTTGAGGTCCTTGCTGACGATTGCATCATCAGAGGACTCGACAATGGAGGCAATTCGCTGCGTCGCATTTAGGGACAACCACGTCTGATAAGCTGCCGCCGCGAAGGTGCCTAGGTTGGTCATCACGCGCAGGTCTTCCGCATCGAAGCGGCGGCTCGCGTCGTGTGCGACGACCCAGATTGTGCCGACCGCCTCACCCTTGATGTGGAAGGGTATCAGCAACCCTTCCTCAAGGACAGGCGTGATGGATGTCCAATAGGGGAAGTCGAGTTCCGGGTGTGAGCATACCATCGCGATGTTTTGGTCAAGGACCGTGCCGCACGGGCCGAAGTTGCGCGGTGTTCCTCCGTCAATGTGAGAAGCCCACTGTCCGGCGATCGCGCGCCAGTGAAAGTCGTTCTTCTGGTCGCTGTCCTCCAACAGGCTGAGCCCGGCGGAGTGTGCACGGCACAGGGTTAGTGCGGTATCCGCCAGCTTCTGCAAGATTCCTTCAGGCGATGAGGCCATCGACCGTGTCAGGGCGATTAAGGCCTTGTTCTCGGCTTCATAGTCGGGAGCACGCGAGGGCCGCCGACGCAACTCAGCCGTGGAGAGCATAGAACGTAAGACAGATGGATCGAGCGTTCGGCATGGGGCTGCATCGAGCTGCTCTGCCGGCCGTTTGGCTTGCTCAGGCTGCACTAGAGACATAACGCCCTCCCGGGTTGGCCCGCCAACGCGTCGGGCCGCACAATACGCTTCGAGACCTTTCGCCAGCTAGCCCTTCCGCGAGTGCCCAAAACAAAACGGACCCGGTGTGGGGATCGCTAGCCCGGACCGCCACCTCGGGCCTGACATCAGGCGGAGAAAGTGCCGGCGGGCAGGCCGGGAAACTACTCGTCTGTTAGTGTTCGTTCAAAAAGGCCCCAGCGCGCAGGAAAACTTGGGTAGCAAGCAGTGACGCTAGACGTTTCAGAGCCGGAACTTGTTCCAATCTCGGTGTGCTAATTTCCCGGAGCGAGTGTCCTCGCCAGGAGAGCAATCAATTGTGTACACTAGTGCACATACACCTCCAGAGGTTGCCACTGATCGCCTATGGTTTCAGGAAAGGGCCACTCGTTCGGGCATGAATGCCAGCCGGTGGCCGCAACGGCCACAACTCCGGTTTTCGAAGTAGACAATGTTGCCGCTGACATGCCCCTAGTTAGCGGCTTTGATCGGGGGTGGGGGCCTTGATCCCGATCGCGGGTTTGTTGCTTTGATGGCGCATCACACGAGGCGAAGGCTAAGCTGTCGAGCCCGGCTGGTGTGGCTCGCGACGAAGTCCCTGATATACTCAGGCATCGCGATGTCTTCGATATCACAGCGGGCCAGGATTTCGTCGGCGACCTCTTCAGAGACGTCCTCGGCCCAGTGCTCTAGGGTGTTGAAAGCGACGATGCGGATCGGGTCGTTGAATTGCCCCGACATGAGATCAGCGATGATGGTTTCGAGGTCCGTCCGCTCAACCTCGGTTTCGCGGCAGACGCTACTTTGCGAACCCAAGCTATCGACTATGAGGTAGACCGTCTGATCGGCGCCGTAAGGCACGACAGACACCGTTAAGCCAGCTTTCGGCACACGCACCTCCAACGCAACGACACCGAGAAACAAGCCTGATGCTGTAACTTGGTTCCCGCCTTTTCACCGTGGCAAGAAGCCATCGAGCATGCTGATTCCTGCACGAGAACTACCGTAGGCAAAAAGCCACCGCCGGTGCTTCGGCAGCTCAGCCGTAATACCGCCAGCGCGGCGGCGGGCGGCGCGGCGGGCGCGCCATCAATAGCGCCAACACAAAGCCGATGCCGCCCGCGATCAATAGCGAACTGAGTGGATTGTCCTGCACCTGCTTCGCGATCGCTTGCGAGCCGTCACGGAAAGCATCGCCGCTGTTCGCATAAGCGTCTTTGGCGTAGCTGGCGGCGGCGTCCGTAGCGTCTCGAGTCGCATCCTTGGCCTGGCCGTACAGATTCTGTACCGTACCTGCGGCCTCACCGGCGCGTCCCGCGGTCTGGGTTTTTGCGTCACCGGCGATATCGCCGAGGGTGCTCTCGACCTTACCGGCGAAATCTTTTGTCGAGCCGGCAATCCGATCCTTGTCCATTGTGCACACTCCCTGAAATTAATTCTCGAGAGCTAATCAACGAGATTAGCTCCGGTTCCGCCGCGCTCACAGAAAACCAGTTTGCAAACGTGGTCTGCCAGAACGTCCAACGGTGGAAGGCATTCAGCCTTACCATTCCACACTGGGTGCTCGGCCGCGCTGACGCGGTCGCGCCTTCGAGTTCAGATATCCATAGATCGCGCCGACCGAGGCTGTGCGCGGTTCATTCGGGAAATGGTTCGATGCAGTTGATATAGGTGCGTTGCTGTAAAACAATCGAACTTCGATGGCTGTACGGAAGGCCCTGTTCGGCGCGTGAAGAGAGCCCGGTTCGGCGCCCGAGGAAACGTCTGAGGAAACAAATTGCGGAATTCATCGGCTCGTAGAGAGCCCTTACAGCGCGAGGAACGATTGGAAACATCGCCAATTGATTTAGATGCTTACTGAAACAGGAAGGGTTCCAACTATGAAACACCTTGCTTCTGGCGTTGCGCTTGTTCTTCTGGCGACGCCCGCACTGGCTCAGTCGATCGGAGAAAAGACCGGAGTGAATTCTACCCTGGGCATAACGCCGACGACCGTTGACTTCGTGATGGAGGCCGCCACCAGCGACATGTTCGAAATCCAATCCAGTCTGCTGGCGCAGGAGCGCGGCAATGCGGCGGAGAAATCCTTTGCCGCAACCATGATCAAGGATCACCAAAAGACATCAGATGATTTGAAGTCGATGATTCCCAGCGGCAACGTGACAGCGGAATTGCCGAGCGGGCCGGACAGCTCCCACCAAAGCGAAATCGACAAGCTGAAATCGCTTAAGGGAGCAGACTTCAGTTCGCGCTATGACAGCGATCAACAGAGCGGCCACAAGGAAGCGGTATCGTTATTCGAGCGCTACGCCAAAGGCGGCGACAATCCGAAGCTGAAGGATTGGGCGGACAAGACGCTTCCGACGTTGCGTCATCACCTCGATATGGCCAACGATTTGACGGCAGGCAAAACGGTCGGAAGCCACTAATTGCCGCGCGGGATTCGCGAGCGACTGCGGGATTCCCCGCGGCGTGACTGCTTCGAGTGGTGGCCGCATTTTTGAAGGGACAGCAGTAATTCGAGCCAGACCCTTGGGCGTAGCCACCGGTGGGAGCTTGCCTGCCACCGGTGATCTCGGAAATGCCGCCCGGCGGGAAAGCGCGTCGAACCTTCAAGCGCTTTCGACCTTGCCACAAACAAACAAAGAGAATTTGATATGGCTAAGAGCGTCAAATCCTGGTGGCGGCACGGCATTTTTTATCAAATCTATCCGCGTTCATTTCAGGATTCGAATGCCGACGGGGTCGGCGATATCCCAGGGATTATCGAGCGATTGCCCTACTTGCTGGCGCTCGGCGTTGACGCAGTCTGGCTATCGCCGGTGTTCGCTTCTCCGATGGCCGATTTCGGTTATGACATCTCAGATTATACCGGAGTCGATCCGCTGTTCGGCACGATGGAGGATTTCGACGCGCTTATAAAAGCCGCCCACCAAAGCGCTCAAAATGATCCTTGATCTGGTGCCTAACCATACGTCCGATCAGCATCCCTGGTTCATCGAAAGCCGGGGTTCGCGCAGCAATCCGAAGCGCGACTGGTACATTTGGCGTGAGCCGGGGGCGGACGGCCATCCGCCGAACAACTGGCTGTCGGAATTCGGCGGCAGCGCCTGGGAATACGACGCGACAACCCGGCAATATTATTATCATGCTTTCCTCGCCCAGCAGCCGGATCTGAATTGGCGCAATCCAGTGGTGCGCCGAACCATCCATGACGTGATGCGCTTTTGGCTTAGCAAAGGTGTCGACGGTTTCCGGGTCGATGTGGTCTGGCACTTGATCAAGGATGCGGAGTTTCGCGACAATCCTCCGAATCCTGATTTTCGCGCGGGTCAGCCTCCGCATCAGAGGATTCTGCCGCTCCATACCGCCGATCAGTCTGAGGTCCACGACGTGATCGTGGAGATGCGACGGGTGATCGATGAATTCGATTCCCGTGTGTTGATCGGAGAAATCTATCTTCCGCTCGAACGACTGGTTTCCTATTACGGCAAGGATTTTGCCGAGGCGCACCTGCCGTTCAATTTTGCGCTGCTGTCGGCGCCCTGGAACGCGCGGGCGATCGAGACGATCATTCATGAATACGAGGGAGCGCTGCCTGCGAGTGCGTGGCCGAACTGGGTGCTGGGCAATCACGACCGTCCGCGGGTGGCAAGCCGGGTGGGACCGGATCAGGCTCGCATCGCCGCCATGCTGTTGCTGAGCTTGAGGGGAACGCCGACACTCTATTACGGCGACGAAATCGGGATGCATCAAGTGGCGATTGCGCCCGATCAGGTCCGGGACCCCTTCGAAAAGAACGTCCCGGGGATCGGTGTGGGTCGCGACGGGTGTCGGACGCCGATGCAATGGGACGCGACCGCTTTCGCTGGCTTTTCGACTTCGAAGCCGTGGCTGCCAGTCGCGGATGATTTTGCTCACGAGAACGTTGTCAATCTCGAGGCGGATGAGCGATCGATCCTCAGTCTCTACAAGGCACTGATCGCCCTCAGGAAGAAATTGCCGCAATTAATGTCGGGCGATTACGTGCCGATCGCGGCGCAGGGAGAACTGTTGCTCTACCGACGGCAGAGCGAGGGGAAGGCGGTTGTGATCGCGCTGAACCTCGGGGCGGAGCCCATTTCGCTCACATCGAATAGCGCGGACCTCAACGGCGAAATTCTGCTTTCGACGTCTTTGGACCGTGAGGGCGAAAAGATAACGGGAGCGCTGGACTTGCGCGGCAACGAAGGCGTGATCGTCGGGGCTCACGCCGGATGACTGGTTTTGCCTGCGGCGTCGGCGTCGATATCGCTGCGCTTGAGCAGGTAGTCGAGACCTCCAACGCGATACCAGCGATATCCATAGGGTTCAAGGACGAGCGTATGTTTGCGGCGCTCGTTGGCCTGGCTGTGGTCTTCCGTCAGTAGGTTGACCAGCAGCTTGCTTGCGTGGTTCGAAAGACCGGCTGAAAACGAGATTTCCCGCGGCTTTTCATCGAGATTGTGTACAAACAATACCGAATTGTTGCGCCAGTCATAGCGGATGATCAAAACCGCCGGATCGCGCGTCGCGATCACTTCGAAGTCGCCCCAGCCGACCTCGGGGACTTCCTTGCGCATGCGGACGATGCGCTCGGTCCAGTTCAGCATTGAATTGGGGTCGCGGCGCTGCTTGGCGACATTGACGTGCTCGTACCCATAGGGGCCATTGTCCATGACGGGCGAGCATGGCTTGTTGCTTTCCGTGAATCCGGCATGCGGTTCGGTCGACCATTGCATTGGCGTGCGGGCGCAGTTGCGCTCGGGCAGATCGAGATTGTCGCCCATCCCGATCTCATCGCCATAACGGATCACGGGTGTCCCCGGCAGCGTGCACATCAAGCTGTATGCGAGTTCGAGGCGCCGCCGGTCGCCACCGAGCATCGGGGCGAGCCGGCGCCGGATGCCCCTGTCGTAGAGCTGCATGTCCCTATCGGGACCGAAGGCTCTGAACACGACATCGCGCTGTGCCTCGGTTAGCCTGCCTAGGTCGAGTTCGTCGTGGTTGCGCAGGAAAAGGCCCCATTGCGCTGTGGCAGGCCGTGGCTTCGTCGCCACAAGCGCTTTGGCGAGCGGGCGCGAGTCGGCAGACGCCATTGCATAAAACAAATGCTGGTTGACGTGAAAATTGAACATCATATGCATGCGATCGCCGTCGTTGCCGAAATACTCCATGTCGGTTTCAGGCAGCACATTGGCTTCCGCCAGGATGATGGCGTTGCCTTGCCGCCATTGCAGGAATTCCCGGAACGATCGCAACATCTCGTATTGCTCGACCGGCGCTCTGACCTTGGCGCCCTTGGTGGCGATCACGAATGGGACGGCATCCATACGGAAGCCGGATACGCCGAGCTGAATCCAGAACCCCATGATCTTGAGGATCTCGGCCTGAACGCGTGGATTCGACGTATTGAGGTCGGGCTGGAAGTCGTAGAAGCGATGGAAGTACCAAGCCTTGGCTTCCTTGTCGTGCGTCCAAGTGGACTTTTGCGCCCCAGGGAATACCATGCCTTTGTTCGCGCTGGCAGGCTTCTTGTCGGCCCACACATACCAATCGCGGTATGGCGAGTCCTTCGAGCTTCGCGCTTCACGAAACCATGGATGCGCGTCCGAAGTGTGGTTGACGACGAGATCGATGATGACACGGATGCCACGTTGCCGGCAGCCATGGGTGAATTCCACAAAATCGCCGAGCGTGCCATACCGCCGATCGACGCCATAATAGTCGGAGATATCGTAACCGTCGTCCTTACCCGGTGACGGCTGGAACGGCATCAGCCAGATCGTGGTAATGCCAAGGCCCTGCAAATAATCCAACCGACGCAACAGTCCTTTGAAATCACCGATGCCATCGCCATTGGCGTCCATATACGTGCCCACAGAGAGGCAATAGATGACGCCGTTTTTGTACCAGAGGTCGTCAATCATGTTGGGCGTTTGGCCAGCCAGCTTAGCTGCAGCTTATTAAGGAGCGACCCCGCGCAGAGTTCCTTCAGACCGGTGCGACTGGTTGTCCATTGCCGAGGCTTTTCGCAACGATCCGACCTCTTCCCAGTTGACGTGCATGCAGCGTCGGAGTTGCTCCTTTAGAACCAGGACTTTTCCGCTGGCCGCCTAGGCCTTAGAGGAACCGCGCCAAATCTAAAGAAGTTTCTGCAAGAACAAGCCCGGAAAAGGAACGGTTTTGGAGTACGTCATTCGCTTTCTAGCCGGCGGGATCGTCGTTTCGGCGTTTGCGTTGCTCGGTGACATCTTGCGTCCAAAAAGTTTCGCAGGCCTCTTCGGCGCAGCGCCCTCTGTCGGCTTGGCAACGCTTACCCTCGCGCTCTTGAAGCAAGGCGGCCAATATGCCGCGATCGAAGGTCGATCGATGGTCATTGGTTCGGCGGCGCTTGCTGCCTACAGCCTCCTGGTCTGCCAAATCTTGACGCGGTTTCGAACCACGGCGCTCACGGCAACCGCGCTGACAGCGGTTGCCTGGTTCGTTGTCGCCTTCGGCCTTAAATACGCGCTGCTGGATTGGTAGATGATCGTTCGCATTAAATGGTCGGCACTCAAGCAAAGCAAATGGTACGAGCACGCCGTCCGCTTCGGACTTGGCGGGCTAACTACCGCTCTTACCGGCGCTATTGCCCAACGCTACGGGCCAGCGACGGGAGGCTTGTTCCTGGCGTTTCCCGCGATCTTCTGCGCCAGCGCCACCCTGGTTGAAAAGCATGAGCGCAAGCGCAAGGAAGAAAAGGGCTTGCAAGGAGCCCGCAGGGGTCAGCAAGCAGCTGCGCTGGATGCGGCTGGGGCCGGCTGGGGCAGCATGGCGCTTGGCGTCTTCGGCGTGTGCGTGTGGTGGCTCGCGCCGGCATCCGCGGTTGGATCGCTTTGCATAGCCGCGATCGGCTGGCTGGTGGTCGCTATATCTCTGTGGGGGGTGAGGCGCCGATTGCGGAGAGTTAGCTGGAGCCGTCATTTCAGGTTCTAGCGCATTGCGTATTCGTGCTTCCAAACTTCCGCAAGCTCAGCAGATTTGATCAAATCAATCTGCTCGTGAAATCGCAAGCGATACATGGTCATCAATGCATCATGACCTTCGTCGGAAGAACTGCACAGGGCGTCATCGACCAGGACTACGCGTAAGCCGAAGTCGACAGCATCAAGTACGGTCGCCAGAACGCATACGTCGGTCTCTGCGCCGGAAATGACGACCGTTGCTATCCCTTTTTCATGCAAAATTCTCGCGAGTGGCGAACGGAAGAAGGCTGAGTAGGCGGGCTTGTTGATGATTGTTGCCGGAGGAGTGAAGCGGACTAGTTCGGGCACTAGGTCAAGCTGCGTTCCGCCAATCGATTGCCGGGTCGCGATCTTCCAATGCTCAAAATATGACTTCCAGCGACCCCACGCCTCCTCCGGCGAATTCGGCGTAATAAAACGGGTGAAAATCGTCCGTTCGGGGTACCGCGCCGTTATGCTGATGATGACGGGAAGAACCCGCATCATCCAGGGTGTTTCCCAGATTCCACCGCTCGCAAAGATTCGCTGCATGTCCACGCATAGGTGAACCGCGTTCTCAATCGGCTCCATGCAAAAACTCGATCTCGCCCTCTGACTGCCGGGCCTGGATTCCGCCAAAGGCCGAACGGCCTCGGTCCAAGGGAGTGAAACCGAGGCCGCCTGCTGTTTGCTCTCCCGAGCAAACATCGCCGCGCGATAGGGTGAGAAGTTCTGGAAGGCGTGATGGTTCCTGCGGAGACCGCTCACCTCATGAGACCTTACGTTGACCACGATGGCGACGTCGGCTCCGTCGCCGGCGGCGAGCGACAATGATCCGGCGGATGTGAGAGTGTTGGTGCCACGCGTCGAAAAGCCTTGGGGGAGGCAACCTGCTTTACGTCTCTGCGACGGAACTATCGCGAAGCGCCCAAGTTAGCGCTCTAAGTTATCGCCGAAGAGTTCGGCCGGCGGGGTGACTTCGCGGCACTGGCTGCATTTGCTCCGCCGCGGGGGAGAACCATCGTGCGCGTGCTTCCCAGTGAAGGTCTGCTTTCCACCGCGCCCGAAGGCGGGCCGCTACATGAAAGCAAAAGCGAACAGCCGCCGGTCATCCGCCGCGCGGAAGTCGTCGCCGTCGCGCAGGTCGGCCTGCTTATCATCGCCCTCGTCGCGGTGCTCTACTTGGCCAAGGCGTTCTTTCTCCCCGTGGTGATGGCGTTCGTGGTCGGCACTATGCTGGCGCCGGCCGCGAGCTTTCTCGCCCGCCACAGGATTCCCCGCCCGGCAGCGGCCGTGCTGATTGTCGCCGCCGGCGGCGCCGCCGCGGCTTTCATCGTCGGCCTGATCTCGTCGCCGCTGATGGAATGGAGCACGCGGCTGCCGGAGCTCGCCGCCCAGCTAAAGGACAAGCTGCATGTACTCGATCGCCCGCTCGCGCTGTGGCAGGGACTGAAGGGCATGGTCGGCATCCACGACACAATGCCGTCGTTTCAGATCCCGAAATTCGAGTGGGTGCAGCCGACGCTCGAATTCCTGTCGCCGACCTTCACGGAATTCCTGCTGTTCTTCGCGACGCTGGTGCTGTTCATCGCAAGCTGGCCAGACCTGCGCCGCGCGCTGATCATGAACTTCGCCGATCACGATGCGCGGCTGCGGATGTTGCGGATCCTCAACGAAATCGAGGTGCACCTCGGCAACTATCTGCTCACGGTCACGATGATCAATATCGGCGTCGGCATCGCGACCGGCATCGTCTGCGCCATCACGCACATGCCCAACCCGGCGGGGCTCGGCGCACTCGCCGCCACCTTGAATTTCTTTCCGATCATCGGACCGGTTGCGATGTTCGTGATCCTGGTGGTGGTCGGCGTGATCGCCTTCCCGACCATCAGCGGCGGCTTGATGGCGGCGCTGGCCTTTTCCGGGATCGTCTTTTTGGAAGGTCATTTCGTCACGCCCACCATCATCGGAAGGCGCCTTGCGTTGAATGCGCTCGCAGTATTCCTCGCGCTTGCGTTCTGGACCTGGCTGTGGGGACCGATGGGCGGCTTCCTGTCGTCGCCGCTTCTGATCGTGGCGCTGATCCTTAAAGAACATCTGTTGCCGGAGAATTCGCCGCAGCTTCCGGCCGACTGATGGACGAAACTTACCCCGCAGCCGGGCGTTTGCGCGCTAGAGGAAAGTCAGTGTTCGGGAGTTTTTCAATGGCGATGACAAATGGCGAAGCCGGAATGCGAAACGTCACGGACGAAGCGACCTATGACCGCCTGGAAAAGGACGCAGGATGCCGCCTATTCGATCGAAGAGACGCTGGAGGACGTCATTACGCAGCGTCCGCTCGCAACCGTCGGGCTTGCGCTGGGCCTGGGCTTCCTGATCGGCGTGACCTGGCGCCGCTAGCGTCTGAGAAGCAGCCATGACGACAATCTCGAGAGCATCTGGTCTCTGGTATGAATGGCGGCGCAGGTGGACCGCGGTGACGTTCGTCGATGCCCTCTTCAAATCGAGGCGTAGGGATGTTTCAGCGCATCGTCGATGATTTCAAGGAGTCCGCCGGCGCGACGCTGCGGCTGACGTCGCTGGCAGCGGCTGCGGCGATCGCCTTGTTCATCGCCACCGCATTCCTGTGCGCCGCGGCCTTTATCCTGGTGTTCGAAAAATACGGCCCGGTCGAAGCGTGCTTCACCGGCGCCGCCATCTTCTTCGTGGTCACGCTGATCGCGGCCGGCAGCTACATGGTACGCAAGCGCCAGATCGAGCTGCGCGCCAAGGCTGCCGCCAAATCCGCGACCCAAACCGTGCTGGCCGACCCGATGGTGGTGGCGGCCGGTCTCCAGCTCGTCCGCACGATCGGCATCAAGAAGCTGATCCCGCTGCTCGCGGTCGGCGGCTTGGCGCTGGGGTTGATGGCCAACCGCAGCCATGCTGCCGATCGGGCGCCGGCGGAGTAGGCTCTCTCGCCTTCTCTCGAAAATCAGGTCACGCAGCGGCCGGGCTGCAGCAGTTTGGCGACCTCGGTCAAGGTAGAGACCACGGGCTAAAGGGCGACCATCAGCTAGCGAACGCCCGGCTTGGTCAGAACCGGACCGGTGGGATGTTGCGGGATTCCGGGACCACTGGGATGCGGATCAGGACCGACGTTTCGGCAAAGCTGTCGAGCCGGATGCGAATTGCACGGCACCGAGCGTCAGCGAAACAGCGATCGCGCCGAACACTGTCGACGAAATATGTGATATGGCCGCTCTCTTGCCGATCCTTGGGCAGGAGCGAGAGCGGTCAATCGCGCCGCAAACACACATGAGGTCGTTGAATAGAAATGCATTTGCCGCAGGGCCAAGAAAACCGGACTCTATTGCTCGGAGGGAACCAACGGTCGTTGAAAGCGTCTTTCCTCTTTGCAACGAGGGAGACACAAAATGGGTTTCGGAAGAGGCGCGTTACTTTGGCTGCTGGGCGTACCGCTGCCAATCATTTTTCTCTTGGCTCTGTTTTGGCACCATTAAAGGCAGACAAAGATGAGCATTGGCACAATCATACTGATTATCCTAATCATCGCCCTTCTGGGCGGGTTCAGTGGCATCGGCGGTGGCCCGTTTTACGGAACAGGCTATTACGGTGGCGGCGGGCTAGGCCTTGTCGTCATTATCCTGATCATTCTTTTGTTGATGGGCCGGATCTAGAACTTCGGCGGTGACAAGTCGCCGCGACCCTCGCGGAGGGATCCGGCGACAGTCCAAGCGTAGACTCTTCGACAGTGCCTTTGTCGGTGTTGGGGGCAGCGGGGTTTCAGGTCGTCGGTCTTTTTGTCCTCCTATCCCAACGCTCTCGACTGAGGCGGCCTGTTGCGTTGCCAAACCCGTTGCAGTTTTCAGCAACGCCCACAATGTCCTTTGATAACAATGTCCTTTGATAAATGCCTTACGATTTCTTCTTCGGGACCTTTTTGCCTTTCTTACGGGCCTTCGAAAGGCCGATTGCGATCGCCTGCTTTCGGCTCTTCACTTTGCCGCCCTTGCCGCCGCGTCCGCTCTTCGCCTTCCCCTTCTTCTAGCGGCGCATCTCGTTCTTTACGTCGCTGCCCGAACTCTTCGAGTACGTGCGCTTTTTCTTTTCCTTCCGTGCCATGGCGTGTCTCCATCTAAAAGAAAAACAGAACCTTTCGGATCGCCTAACTGTTCCAAAGTGCACACAGCCGTGCAATTTCTTCGGGCGTCGATGGCACGCCCAGGCTCCGTTGCACTTGGATTAGGAACCAAGTTCATCTCCCCGGATTGTGAAAACGATACAAGTCACGCCCGCCTGGAGATCTCCTCATGTCCGAAAAGAACCTCAGCGCTCTCTTTCTCGACACGCTTAAAGATATCTATTACGCCGAAAAACAAATCTACAAGTCCCTCCCCAAAATGGCGAAGGTCGCCAGCTCCGATCAGCTTCGAAACGCGTTCGAGAAGCACCACGACGAAACCGAAGGCCACATCGAACGGCTGGAAAAGATATTCGATCTTCTAGGAAAGCCCGCTCGCGGCAAGAACTGCGATGCGATCGAGGGCACTCTCGACGAGGGAGAGGAGATCATGGACGGATACAAGGATGCGCCGGCGCTTGATGCGGGATTGCTCGCTGCGGCACAGGCCGTCGAGCATTACGAAATCTCACGTTATGGCACGCTAAAGTCCTGGGCCGCAAAGCTCAACATGAACGAGGCCGTGAAGCTGTTGGATCAAACGCTCGCCGAAGAAAAGAAGACGGACGATACGCTGAGCAAGATCGCAGTATCCGCGATCAACGCTGAAGCTGCATAGTCAGGTGGCCGAGACCATGCGAGAACGGCAAGTGAATGCGACGGACGATTTCGAGGCCCGCTTCGGCGGGCCTTTTGCTTGGGGCAAGCAAAACGGTTTGAAAAGGCTCGGACCACGAAGGAGCTATGTCGTCGGAATTCGTCGACGTGAGCCTGCCGGCTTTAAACCGGGGAGCCGAGCCGATCGCTTCATTGCGCGAGGGCTGCAATGAAAACGACGGCTGACAACACGGGCAATAACAACGGCAGAAAGGGAGTTTTGGCGCGGCTAGGGCCCGGACTCATTACCGGCGCATCCGACGACGATCCATCCGGCATCGGCACTTATAGTCAGGCGGGCGCACAGCTCGGATTTGGTATTGGCTGGACTATGCTACTGAGTTACCCCTTGATGGTCGCCATCCAGGAAATCTCGGGACGCATTGGACGGATTACCGGACACGGCGTCGCAGGTAATGTGTGCCGAAATTTTCCTTCGCCGACAATCTGGTTCCTGATCGTTCTGCTTTCTATTGCCAATACGATCAACATTGCGGCCGACCTCGGCGCCATGGCCGATGCCACAAAGCTTCTGATCGGCGGACCCGTAATATTACATGTTGTCCTCTTGGGCACGCTGTCGGTGCTGGCCCAGATCTTCTTCGACTACAACCGCTACGTCACCATTTTGAAATGGCTGACGCTTTGCCTTTTCGCGTATGTCATTGCGCTTGCCGTTGTGCAGGTGCCGTGGAGAGAGGCGATCCAGGGTCTCATCATTCCGACGATTACCTGGAACGCTGCCTTTCTCACGACCCTCGTCGCGGTACTTGGCACAACGATCTCTCCCTATCTTTTCATCTGGCAGTCGTCGCAGGAAGCCGAAGAGCAGCGGATTGACAGAAACAAGAAACCGCTGAAACAGGATAGCTCCGATCACGAAGTCGAGTTTCGTCGCATCCGGCTAGACACATTAATCGGGATGGCGTTCTCGAACCTGATCGCGATTGCGATCATCATGACGACCGCCGCTACGCTCCACGCAAAAGGCATTACAGATATTCAATCGTCAGCTCAGGCCGCTCAGGCGCTGAAGCCGGTCGCAGGTGCATTTGCTGAATTGGTCTTTGCGCTTGGGATCGTCGGAACCGGCCTTCTAGCTATTCCAGTGTTAGCAGGTTCAACTGCGTATGCGATCGGCGAGGGCAAGAAATGGCCTGTCGGACTGGCGCGCAAACCCAAACATGCCATTGCCTTCTACGCTGTTCTGGCTCTCTCCGGTGGCCTGGGTATCGCGCTCAACTTCACAGCCCTCGACCCTATCAAAGCCCTCTATTGGAGCGCCGTCATCAACGGCGTCCTCGCCGCACCTGTTATGGCAATGCTTATGCTCCTGGTGCGCAGGCAGAAGGTGATGGGTGAGCTAGTAATCGAGGGATGGCTCTATTGGCTGGGCTGGTTATCCACCTCGGCTATGGCGCTTTGCATCGTAGGTATGGCCGTTAGTTTCGGCATGTAGGGCCAAGCAAGGTCTCGATGGCGAGCGCGCCGATCCGCCTTAGTCCGAGTTGGATAGATCGGAAACTGCCGGCGCGTTAAGCGGCGTTCCAGCGGTCGACGAATTCGGCGGCATCGACGTCCTGGTCAATAACGCGGCCCGGCAGGCAACGCTCAAGGATATTGACTACATGACCGATGTGGAATGGCAGAGGACTTTCGAGACCAACATCCACGCGATGTTCTATTTGACGAAGGCCGCCGTGCCTCACATGAAGCCAAGCAGCGCCATCATCAATACCGCCTCCGTTAACTCGGTCATGCCAAATCCCATTCTGCTCGCCTACGCGACCACCAAGGGAGCGATCCAGAACTTTACCGGCGGCCTCGCCCAGATGCTGACAGCAAAGGGAATTCGCGCCAATGCTGTGGCGCCCGGACCGATCTGGACCCTGCTCATTCCATCGACGATGCCGGAGGACGCGGTGAGGAATTTTGGCAAGCAGGTCCCGATGAAACGGGCAGGGCAACCGGCCGAACTGGCGACGGCTTATGTGATGCTCGCTGATCCACTTCGAGTTATACCTCGGGAACGACGGTTGCTGTGACCGGTGGCAAGCCCTTCATCTGAGGCGTGGCTGTTTCTCGGAAGAACAAGGGCACAGGAACTCCAGCGGGCCTGCAGAATTGTTCGTTCAGGTACTCGATAGTGGCCTGCACGGCCTCGCCTCAAGCCCCCCAAAGCCCCAAGGGTGAGGCTGCGCCCCTCCCGGAGGTGACGCGTGAACAATCTGACGAAGAGGAAAACGCCCCTTCGCATCAAGATCAATGCGCATGACCCCCACGAAGCAAGGTACTGGGCCCGCGAACTCAGGATCAGAAAGAGCAGCTTCGCAAGCTGGTCGAAAAGGTTGGCAATTCGGCAACCGCGGTGCGCAAGGAACTCGAAACCTGACGGAGGCAGCCTGTGGCATATCCAACGGACGAACAGATACGAGCCCGCGCTCACCAGCTTAGGCTCTAGGACGTCGGTAAGAGGGGGCCAACAGGACGGGATCATAACGCCCTAGGAGCACCCGCTAGTCATCATCATTGCCGGCGAAGAGGGAGTCTCGCGCGGCTATGCCGACCGACAGAGGCCGGATGGAGCGTTCGAATATTTCGGCGAAGGTCAACGTCCGAACGAACTCGACACCACGTTTGGGCCCGAAGTCAAGTTCGTCAAGGCGCCGGGCCTCGACAAGCAGAACCAACCTGCCGCCATCGGCCGGCACGCAGTTCTCCGGTCACGTCAAGATCGATGGCGCATCCGGACAAATGACGATGAACCTGCGCGAGCGCGCCGAAGTCACGCTGTTGTCGACCACGCTCGATCCGAAACTCGGATAGATCTCAACGTTTGTGGGGATCGCCGGTCAGGCGCCGCAGGGCTGCTTGCAGCGCCGCGGACGGACAGGGCTTCGGCAGCCGCGCTTTACCCATAAACGGCGCGGGTATCGTGGCGTCGGCGCTATACCCGGTGACGAAGACGTAGGGAATCTTCAGCGCTTCGAGCCGCTCGGCGATCGCAAAGCTGTTCTCGCGGATCAGGCTGACATCGAGCAACGCAAAGTCCGGCGCGCGCGCGGCGATCATATCCAGCGCAAGCGCGACATTGCTCGCTGTGCGCACTGTCGTGACTTCGAAGCCGAGGATCCTGTCCTCGAAGTCGAGCGCGATAATCGGATCGTCCTCGACAATCAGGATGTCACGGGGCAGGGCGCGGCCGTCGGAAGAACCGAGTTCCATAATCTCATCCGTTGCAATTGGAGTGGTTGGTCAGGACGGTCCCTGCCGACGCCTTGGCAGCACATCGGACGGTTCCCGAAACGGAAACCACCGCATTTACCGTTCTGCTGTCTGTACACTTGTGAACATAACTTCCCGCCGCAGATGGTTATGCTGGCGTTCGGACAGGGAGCATTTGCAAGATGAATGCGCGGCACGAAGGAGCTTCTGACAACGATGCGCGGCCTTACAACAACCTTTTGCGCCGCCTCAACGCGGCCGATTATGCGCTGATCGCGCCGCATCTTTCGCAGGAAGACGCAACCGCCAACGACCTGCTCTATGCTCCCGGCGACGACGTCAACACCGTTCATTTTCCGTGTGGTCCGAGCCTTGCGACTTTTCTCGTCGCCAATGAGGACGGCCGCGATGTCGAAACCATCTTGGTCGGCCGCGAAGGCGCCGTTGGCGGTATCGTCAGCCAGGGATTCTTGCCGGCTTATTCGCGCATTAGGGTCAAGTTCGGCGGACCGTTTGCCCGGCTCGCCATCGGCAAACTGGACGCGGCGAAGGCGAAGTCGAAGACGCTGAGCAACGTATTCGCCCGCTACGCGGATTGCATGCTGGCGCAGACCTTCCAGTCGACCGCCTGCAATGCGATCCATTCGATCGAGCAGCGCACGGCGAAATGGATCGTCTCGGCGATGGAGCGCACCGATGCCGACAACAACGTTCCGCTGACGCACGAACAACTCGCCACCCTGCTCGGTGTTGGCCGCAGCTATACCAGCCGGGTGATCCAGACCCTCAAGGCGGAAGGCATTCTGGAAACCAGGCGCGGGTCGATCCTGGTCCGCAACCCGGACGCCCTCAAAGCCCGGGCCTGCCTCTGCAACAAATCCGTTAAAAACCATTTTGAGGAAGTGCTGCGCGGGGTCTATCCGACCGAAGAGGCCGCAAGCGGCTGAGCGCGGTCGTCTTCGCGCGAAGGCTGTATCCACGTCGCGCCAAAACGCTATACTTGCGGTGACGAGCGAGGCCGCACTTCACGCTATTTTCGATGTCGTGGCTTGGTGGTGCTGCTTTTGTCGCCGTCAGGTGGCGCCGCGCTGCAGTCGCTTGGCGGATAGGCTCGAGGGTTCGAATCGCTCCCCCGCTACCGACGGACCACACGATTTTACAAAACTCAACACCGGGCCGAACGGAAATCCACATGACCGCCTCAAGATCGGCCGTGTGATCCGCGACCTCTATCTGTCCGACTGGGGCGGCCGCCTGTTCATGTTCGAGAATTTCAATGGCACGCCGCTGATGGCGATCCGATCGCTCACCATGCAGCGTGCGGAATTTTCGGGTGCAGGCCACTACGCTAAACTGGCGCGGGAAGTCTGCGGCATCGAGCTCAAGCAGGACACCGCAACCGAATACAGTACCTCCGCCGGCTATGCCCGCGCCCAGGATGCTGCCGGACCGGGTGAGTTCAAGCCGGCCGCGTTCGTGCTGCCCCGCAAACTGAACGGGGGCGAGCTGGTCGATCCGCGGATCTAACCGGCGATTGCGAAGCATTCAGGACTCGGGGCCGTCAACCCGAGTCCTGGATTGCGCGTAGATCAAGAACTTTACAGGAGGACGCCATGCCCTACGTCACGGAAGCCAACATCACCGACGTCGTGCTCGAGCGGTGGAGGGCGGTGCCCGATCCGCGGCTGCGCTGCTAGCCAAAGACTTAGCATCCATTTTCTGGGGTCGAGCTACCGGAAGACCAGTCACAGGTAGCGAGCAGGTAGCGGGGAGCTTGTGGCCGATGATGACCGAGAGGTTTGGGCGCGGGCTATCGCAATCACATCATCGACGGCCACCACCAATCCGGCGTCGAGTTCATCGATGAGACCGCGGGCGGGGCAGGGGTGAGGATGAAGAGGCCGAGGCGAGATCGGCCGACCGGAAATGGAAACCTAGGAAAACCACGCTCGCAAAACAGCGGTTCGCGGCGCACACTCCGGGAATGAACAATGAGACACAGCCAATAACTGTAGTATTTGCCTGCCCACGGTGCGGGACGGTCTGTAGGGTCTCACAATATCGAGGTCCGGGCGAACATTTCGGCGTCTTCAACCGTGTTTCCTGCCACGCGCAAATCTACGCCTGGAGCGGGGACTATGATTTTCTTGATTGGCAGGTTTGGGCCTCGGTAAGCAGACGCGCGCGCCGAAATAAAAGCCGCGGCCCGGTGGGCCGGCTAGTGGCTCAAGATAGCCACGGCGATTGCGAGGAACGCGCCTCGACCAGGATGGTGCCGATCGCCAAGATCAGGATTTCGTGCTTCGTCTGGGGATCATCCATAGTTTGCCCAACGCTGAAAGGCGCGGGCGGTTCCGCGCCAATGGCCCCGCCAATGGAAGCACGGCCAGCTTGTGAGTGTTCTGTATGCCGGCCGCGCTCCAGGCGCCCGGGGTCCCGGGGTCACCTCTCGGATAACCCCTCAGCGAACCGGCAGTTCCGGCGGCTGCATCCACCTGCGCGGAACGGGCCGGCCTGGGTCTGGGTTGGTCGACTGGGTCCCCCGGCGGTCGCCCGTTGGAGGACCTGCACGGCCTTGCCGTCAATAAACCTCCAGGTGGGGCCGTGCCCCGGCTCTACACGTCGACGACCGCAGGCAAGGCAATGTTTCAAATGCTGGGCGTCTTCAGCGAGTTAAAACGCGGTATCATCCGCGAGCGGTTGAACGCTGGGCTCGCAAGAAGGGCGTTGCGCTGGGCCGTCCTCGCATCGATCCCGACATCGAGAAACGCATCAGGCAGCTCCGCAAGAAGGGTTACGGCTACCTCAAGATTTGCCGTGACCTCGGCATCGGCACCAGCGCCGTGCAGCGCGTTATCGCTGCAGGCTGACCTTTCCCCACCACCTGCGCGCCTTTAACGTGCCTCCTTCTCTTGTCGTCTCCGCTTGGCCAGTTCGCGCAATGATTGCGGCTCCTGTTCGCCGTCTATCTCTTTCGGCGGCGGAAAGAAACTACCACCGCGAGCTTTTCCGAATGCGCCAAAAGCGCTAGCAACCAATGAATCAATTTAAGCATCGGCGTCATCCGGGGGATAGTAAGGCCTTAGTTCATACGCTCTCTTCGCCGTTCAGCGCCATCTTTTCGAGCCTCCCCGCGCCCACTTGGATAGGACGGCATCGCCCCTGTCTGCCTTCGGTGCAGCAAAATTGGTGCTCAGCTTAGATCTCGGACCCGTAGTCGCGAGGTTGGCTTTGCATCGCGGCCTTTCTCTCGAATTTCTTCATGATCGATGGCCTGACCGAAGAAATTGTTTGCAGGTAGGATTCACCTGTCTGTAGGCGTGCCAACGGCCGCATCAGGCTTTCCGTCTGGACGTTTGATCAGCTCGAAGATGGCAAGGTGGGTGCTTTCCAACCAAGACTCTAGCGTGGTCCCGCAAACTTTACAGGATGCGTGACCGGTGTGCGGTACCAAGAACTTCTCTTCCGTGCGTCTGTACTCGGCGCCGCAATTGTTGCATCGGACAATTGTCGCCATTCTCGGAGCGATCCCTAGGCCGTTTGAGAGTCTTCGGGCGGCCTGGCCGGACCGGCGACGAGTCGCCAGTGTGGGACCCAAGCCGTGTTCCAGCTTTCGAGGATTTCCCCGCATATGTCGCATTGGAAGCTGTCGATCTCGCGACCGTCAGCCATGGACTCGGTACGGCGATAAATCGCCCCGCATTTGCAGGCCCTGTGAAACGATTCAGTCATGCCTCAACATGCGCTTCGGACTGTCCGTTTTCCAGTTAACAATCCTGCCACCATCAAACTGATCCGCTACATTTCGACACGTCCTCGGCAGTGCGGCGCATCGAGCTTAATTCAGCGCGGCATCAGGCGGCGCACGCCGTCCGCAGCGTTGGCAGCGGCCTTGCGATCAACCTGAAAATTTGCATCTTGTTCTCGATCTTTGACGCCACCATAAGCCCGCTGGCTTTCGTCGAGGTAGCGCCGCTTCAGGTTGAGCGAGACCACATAGGCGGCGGCCTCTTGCCGATCGCGGCGGTATTCATCTTTGCGACGTGCCGTGCTTGGTGGTGAAGGTCTTCGGCTCACTAGGAATATTCCTAGTTACCGGCGCCAGTTCGTCGCGAAGCTTGCGGACGAAGTGATTGGACACCTGAGCGCGCCGAGAGATTTCCAGGTCACTCCAATGCGACCACTCCGCATCCTGCAGAAGCTTTCATCACCGCGCGGCGCATTGCCCCAGGTGGAACCCTCGGCGGTCGCGCCCGTTGCACCTCTAAATCAAGCAAGGGAGGATTCCCGCATGATGAAGACCGCTCTTGCCGTCTCGGCAGCCGCCGCGTTGCTAACGACCGCCCCGATCGTCACTCCGGCCAAGGCCGTCAAGGTGGCCCACGGCGTCGATGTTCAGATCGGGCGGGACCGCGACGACCGCTACCACGGGGACGATCGCCAGCGGTTCGACCGCCAGCACTTCGACTCCGACACTACGGTTGGCATTGGCCCAGGTGGTGTCACCATCGGCCCACGAGAGCGCTGCCGCATAGAGACTACTACGAATGAACGGGACGGCCGCTGGCTCTCGCGCGAGGAGCGTCGCTGCGACTAAACGGTGCGCCTGGCCGATGGTGATGACGTCTTCGGCGGTCCGTCGCATCGGGCCCTTGATCAGCGCGGCGTCGGCGCGCGCCCCGAACTCAATGTCGCGCGGCAGCCCCGTGACCGCTGAACCCGATCGTCGGCTGTGACACGATCTCAAACCGCTTTTTGCTGAATCCTTTGTCGAAGCCGGAAAGGATGTAGCAGTCGTCGCGTTCGGTGCGGACTTCGTATTCTCCGCCCTCGGTCAGAACGTCACTCTGAAACGAGTCATCGATGCATCGAACTTTCATGGTCGCCGCTCGAGTTCTGCCCGCATCAAGGTTGGAGCGTGAGGCTCGAATCCATCCGCGCACCCGCCTACATTCAGCATTTGCACGGCGCTTGTCTTCGTTGGTCGGGCGTTGGCTCCGCTATCTCGCTGAGTGTTGCAGCACAGCCACGTTTCTGCGCCCGTTTCGGAAGGAAGCAAGCGGTTTCGGCAAGGAAGTCAGTTTGTTGCAACTCCAGCAAGTTTGTTTTTAGGGAGTCGGCCTTCATATTCGAAGGATGCAAGCACTTCGCAGCAACATCGCTACCGCTCGCGCGACAACTCGTAGCGAGGTCTCAAACGGGACGCGGCTGCTTCAGAATGTCGACGGGCGATCGAGTTCCGCTCGAAGGTTTCGCGATCTCGTTCGCGCCTATGAAGGCGAGCTCAGCTACTTAATCTTAGCCAAGCACTCCGTCAGGCGCTCAAGCTCCGAACGGACTTGCCCTTCCATGGTGTTTTGCAATGCGAGCGTGCCCCTGCTGGACAATTCTGCGGAGGCCTTTCTGTCCAGATTCTGCTTCCAATCCCGGATTGCGTGCTTAGTGGCGCTTTGGGCCTCCGACGTAGCCTTAAGATACGCCTTTATGCAGGCGTCGGCCATTGAGCACGTCTGGCACTCTTGAGCGGCGGCGGCACTTGAAACAAGGAAGATAAGTGTCGCGGCAAGGACCCTCATTGCTTTTCTCCCGGTATTGGCCCCGGTGGATGTTCTACTTGGAGAGGCTTGTTTGCAACGGTGGCCGCAGATTCCCGCGAATGAATCCGCCACCCGGCTCATCGCTGGATGCTTCCGGTTCTTCACCTTGATCGATCTAGTCCGGAGACCTGCCCGCGCGATACGGGCGATCCCAGCGCCGGTTTAGGGCAGGAGTATCAGTGCCCGAGCCTCCAATTCCAGGCGATTGCCAGCGCCGCGAGCAGCAGCAGGGTGACAATTTCTTCCGGGTCTAAGGCCATCGGTGCACACACACGCTTAAAGCTGGCCGTAAGCCAGCACACACGCGCCCCGAATGCCCAACTCCAGAATATCTTGATGCGGTTAAGAGTGGATTGACCCGTCATCCCCAGGCGGCCCCAACACCTGCCAGATGATTAGCAGCGCGACAATCAGCAGCACGGCGAAGATCGCGAGTCGGCCGATCCGGTTCATTCCAGGACCTCATATTCGAATGCCACGCCCTCGCGGTCGTTTTCCTCGAACCATGTTTCCGCGGCGTCCGCATTTGCGAACACCTTGAGATGGTCGACGTCGCCGACTTCCTTGCTGGTGTTGACGCAGATCAGGACTTTCATAGGTCCCTCGCAAGCTTGCTCCGGCCCCAATGCGGCTCTTTATGCTTTGAGTTGAACTCGCGGGCAGGGGTTCAATGCCCCGGTGCTTTGCCAGCCCTCCAAGGCGCGGGCAGCCGTCAAATCGACCGATCGGCGACGCCTGGCGGACGTTTTTCTGCCCTCCAACGACAAAACGGTTCGACAGTTTTCAAGCCACAGCGCGACGAGAATTGCTATCAGGGGAGTGGCGTCAACGTTGCGCGAGCGGAGCGGTGTCTACTATCCGGAAGAACTCTCGCTTTTGGGACACGTCTTAGATCAAGTAATTAAGTCGTTACCGGCGGCTATGCGGACGCCTTACAATCGAACCGAGATTGCAAGAAACATGCTGGCTTGTGCAGCTACTGGTGAACGCGACCCGATCGAACTCGAATTGGCGGCTACAATAGACCTGAAAGTCTCCACCGCCGCGTGACGAACAACGAACTGCGGCGGGACGCGGCTAGACGAAGGAGCTTCCGCCATCCATGCTAAGCGTTCGGCTCTGAGCCAGAAGCAGTTAGTGATGCCGCTTCAGTTTGAAAGTAAGGTACTCGACGCGCCGGTGAAAAACGTGGCGGTATCGGTTTTCGCGCTCCTGGCGTGAGCGTAGGAATTGGGGCCGACCGCTATTAAGGAAATTGACGAAAGAGGTCGTATGCAAAAGGCCGCAGAGGACTCCGCGGCTTTTCTTGTGACGCAATCTCAAATGGCGCGGCCCGATTACGGGTTCTTCGTCTCAAAAATTAGCGGCGACCAAGTCGTAAGAACCTCTGCTTCCGCGAACGTAGACCCTGGCAGCGGCGGCGCATATCCGATCACGGTTGGAATCGAACGCGTTCAGAAAGCCCGACTCATCAGGACGGGCGTCTGGTTGAATGCGCCTCAACGCGCCTTCGTCTATGAAAAACGATGCCTCTATCGCGCTATCGTGTCCCCAAAATCGCACGGCATGCCGCGTCCGGTCATATGAACGACTGTGATTTGGAAACTCAATCATGTGGCTGTGACCGATGAAGTTGTCGGTGTACGGGGGGGCACCGCGCCGGCTTGCAGAACCCCACCGAAGCATATATTCGATGGCCGTAGTTTGCCCTGACCCGTGACGCGCACGGCAAAACGATGTGCCGTTGGCCTATACAAAATCTGGCGCAGCGAAGGCTTCGCGTAACGGGAATAGTGTTGAACCGATCCGGCGGCGCTCAAGCGTAAGTGGCTACTCCGGAATCAGATTACAACCCTGCTCGATCATGGATCATGGCCCGATAAATGAGTTGCAACCAGCCTCGTTATTCGGCGAAGGGTCACTATACCTTCCATATCACCGCGCGCTTCCCCGGCTGTCGTCCTTGACTGAGAGCATTGCGCTCCCGCCGCGACAAAAGGGCGGCCTATATGTCCAATATCCACAAATTCAGTGTTCGCGAGTGGCTCGTACCGCCGGTATTGCTGCCGATCTTTTTTGTGCTGCTGATCGCTGCCGCGATGTTCATTCAATGGTAGTCCACCTCAGCGGGCCGGCACTATCGGCTCGGGCAAACAGCTCGTTCGCTCCGACAAAACGAACCCGGCCATCGTTGGCCAAGGAGCTGGACGCCAGAGCGGTGGCCGCCTTGGATGAAGCTCGCGGGATGCCGTCGGGAGATCAGCGCACGGGGGCGATGAACAGGGCAATGATCCTGCGAAATGCCGCTGAAATGCACGAGCATTTCTTCAGCAAGAGCGGCGCGCTGGCGCCATGACGGCCGTTCAGCGCTACTTCCTTCCCGATTCACCGTTCACGCATCGTGATTGGCTCGGGTATTCAGGAAAAGAGCGCCCTGACATGGATCATATGGGCGCCGAGATGCTTGTCCCAGATCGACCGCCTGTCCGAGTCGATAGCCGTTCCCGTGGACACCCGTCCGATGGTACTCGATCTTTCATGCGTTCCAGCCGTCGTTCTCATCGTCGAGGACGAGATGATGCTCCGCATGCGCGCGGTCGACATGGTGGAAGACGCCGGCTACACGCCAATTGAAGCCCTGGATGCCGACGAAGCGGTCGCAATCCTGGAATCCAGATCCGACATCGCGCTGATGTGCACCGACATCCAGATGCCGGGCAGCATGGACGGCGTGGGACTTGCGCATGCCGTGCACGCGCGTTGGCCGTCGATCAAGATCATCGTGGTGTCGGGGCAATTGAACCTGCCACGCATCGATCTTCCTCCCAGCAGCAGGTTTTTCGGCAAGCCACTCGAAGCTGGGCAACTAATTGCCCAGATGCGGAACATGATCGGCCAAGCCTGACGCCGGCAGTTTTCACCTCGAGTTTGCCACCAAAATCGCCTGATTGCGTCAGAGCCCGTCGAAGATCAGTGCGGCAGCCAAGTCATGCTGATACAATTGGGGATGTCTGAAGGCGATCTCAGTACAGACCACAGCCTCGCGAGTGGCGCAGCACCACACCGGGACTTTCTGGAGGCAGAGAATGTCAGCCTGCGGCTTCTCCTCGCGCAGGCCGAGATCAATACTCGCAGTCTACTTGCCAAGGCCGGCATCGACGCCAAGGAGCGCGAGGCGTCCGACAAGCTGCAGAAGCTGATCCTTGAAGAGCTGCACCACCGTATCAAGAATACGCTCGCGACCGTCGGCGCCATCGTCTCGCAGAGCCTGCGCAAGTTGCAGGGGGCTGAACACGCGCAGCACGCCATCGAGGGCCGGCTGCTGGCGCTCGGCCGGGCGCACGATCTCCTTCTGCAGGCAAGATGGACCAGCGCGGATCTTGGCACGGTCGTCCGCGGCGCCATCGAAGCCTTCGACAATGCCGACGAGCCGAGATTCTCGACCTCGGGACCCGATATCCGGATAACGTCGGGTGCCGTCATCGCCGTCGCGATGACGTTTAACGAGCTTTGCACGAACACCACGAAGTTTGGCGCCCTGTCGGTCCCGGAGGGACGCGTCGACATCGCCTGGGGGCTGAATCCACAGACACAGCGCTTGCACCTTGCATGGACCGAGAAAAACGGTCCGGCAGTTCACCCTCCGGAAAAGTGCAGCTTCGGGACACGACTGATCGAGACGCTGGGCAAGCAGCTCAAGGGCGACGTGCGGTTAACCTATGAGCCGACCGGCTTCGTGTACGCGTTCGACGTGCCGATCGCTTCTCTGACTTCGCCGGCGGCGTAAGTCCGTATTCAGATCGATTGACGGAGCCAAGGGATATTGCGGGTCTAGATAAACAACGGCCCCAGCACGGGGGAAGAACTGGGGCCGTCATTCATTGGATACCGAGGGGGACGGCATCCGGTCACCTCTTACCAAGTTGGTCCCGTGACCTTGGTTCCAGCCACTATTCGAGAGCAACGGGCGCAACGCCGCCAGGCATTGTTCGACCTGGCGGCGTTATGCGTTCTGGAGCGTCCTAATTCCGGACTCTTGAGCCACCACAGCCATCGGTAGCGGTGCCTCGAGCACGCGAGGCCGCCCAAGTCACCAGCTTTTTCGGCACGCGCGATCAACCTCAGTCGAATGCGGATGGAAGCTCGCCTTTGCGAAAGATGACGGCCGGCTCGTCGTCATAGTCGCCCATCTCGGGATCGCCGGTGGATGAGAAGGCGATGACGCCGAGCTTGCTCAACGCCAGTCGCTCTGCCGTCCGAAGTGCGCCGGTTGCCGTTTTGCCGGCTATCGGAGTATCGGCTTTCAGGCTTCCTCCCCGCCCGGCAACGAAGGCCTAGACGAAGTAGCTTGTTTCGCGAGCCATAAGTTTCTCCTTGAGGCTCTGTCTTGCGCGCGCAGGTTACGCCGGGCGATTTCTGATTCAGGACATCGCGCGCATCAGCGCTGAAATCTTGATGGCGCCGTCGGCGGTAGCAGCTTGCTCGCCGGGATCCCACGCCGCATATTTCTTGATGGTCCAGTCTGGATTGTCACGTCATTCCTGAAAATCGGCGTCATTCAAGCGTCCACTTGACCTTGGGAGCGGTCACCTCCGTGCGGCTATCTTCGCGATAGACCTGCACCCATTGCAGAAAGGCCCGGCATAGCTGCCGGGCCTTTCTTTTTCTTTGAGCTCTGAGCGGTTGGACTTAGAAATCCATACCACCCATGCCGCCCATGCCACCGCCCGGAGGCATGCCAGCGCCAGCACC
>VAZG01000622.1 GCA_005885285.1 Alphaproteobacteria bacterium
ACTGCTTCCAGTGCCAGGGCAATAGCTCGTGCAGTTTGGCGGCCGGGTGATCATTAATCCGGCGGAGCACGTCGGCGAGCCAAGCCTGCGGATCGACGCCGTTCAACTTGGCGGTCTCGATCAACGTGAACATCGCGGCGGCACGTTCCCCACCCCGATCGGAGCCGGCGAATAACCACGCGCGGCGGCCTATCGCAATTCCGCGCAAAGCGCGCTCGGCGGCGTTGTTACTCAGGCAGATCCGACCGTCATCGAGAAACCGCGTGAAGGCAGGCCAGCGCTTCAACATATAGTCGATGGCTTTGGCGGTGTCGGCGTGACGCGACAGCCGGGCGCGCGCGGTCCGCATCCAGCTTTCCAATGCGGCGACCAAGGGCTTGATCCGTTCCTGTCGGACGGCATGCCGCTGATTGGGCGCGGCGCCGTTGATCTCGCGTTCTGCCGCGAAGATCTCGTCGATGCGGCGAACCGCCTCGATTGCCAGTGGCACCTGCCTCAGATCGGCCAGGACAAAGAACTTGCGCCGACCGTGAGCCCAGCACGCTGCTTCCGTAATCGGCCGTGGACTTCGCTTGGCCTGGTACAATTCGCCGAACCCGGCATAGGCGTCGGCCTGCAGGGTTCCGGTCCAGCCGGAGAGGTGCCGGCGCGGGTGCTCGCCGCCGCGGTCGCGCGAGTAGAAAAACATGGCCGCCGGGGGATCGGTGCCGCCAAACGGGCGGTCATCCCGGACGTAAGTCCACAGCCGCCCCGTCACGGTCTTGTTTTTGGCCAGCACCGGCACGGTCGTATCATCACCGTGGATCCGGTCGGCGGCCAGGACTTGGCGGCGGATCAGCTCGACGAGCGGTGCCAATGTGGCGCTGCACGCCCCGACCCAGTCGGCCAGGGTCGACACGTCCAGCTCGATGCCTTCGCGGGCATAGACGTCACTTTGCCGATTGAGCGGCTGATGCTGGCCGAATTTGGCATAGAGGATCATCGCCAACAGGCTCGCCCCAGCCCGAGCCCGGGCAATGGCATGGAACGGTGCCGGCGGCTGAGTGATTTTCTCGCAAGACCGGCAAGTGAATTTCTCGCGCACCGTCTGGATCACCTTCCATTGGCGCGGTACCACCTCCAGGGTCTCGGTAATGTCCTCGCCGAGCTTGGCCAGCCTGCCGCCGCAGACCGGACAGGTGCAGGGAGCCGCAACGACGACCCGCTCGCGCGGCAGATGGGCCGGCAAAGGTGCGCGTGCCGGTCGCCGGCGGGTGGAGCTCGCGACCGCGGCGCCGGCGGCCTTGTCCTGAGCCTGGCCGTACTGTTCGCGCCGCAGTTTGGCGATCACCAGCTTCATATGCGCGATCATCGCCTCGGCGCCCGCGGCGCGGGCCGCGGCGGCGGTTAGGTCTTCGCGCTGCCGCAGGATCAGCGCATGCGCCTCGGCGAGATCGGTTGGGAGCGGCATGAGCGTCGACACGCCCCCGGTTCTGCCACATTACGGAACGACCCGCTTCTCTCAACTAAAAGGTGAGTCAAAAGGCCGCAGCCTCTGATGCGGTCAGCGGCAAGCCTCAGCCAGCGACCTCCGGCCGCCACGTCAAGACCGGGTTGCGCCAATCGATCCCGTCAAGCATATAGGCCAGCTGCGCCGCGCTGATTGCAATCACCCCGTCGGCCGGTGACGGCCAGATGAACCGGCCGCGCTCCAAACGCTTGGCGTAAAGCGACATGCCGATGCCGTCATGCCAGACGATCTTCAGCAGGTCACCTCTGGCCCCTCTAAAGACGTAAAGATCGCCGGCATGCGGGTCACGGCCCAACGCCTGCTGCACCTGCAGCGCCAGCCCATTCATGCCTTTACGCATATCGGTCCGGCCGACCGCCAGCCACACTCGAACCCCGCTCGGAACCGGGATCATCGTCGCGCCAGCGCCTCGACGATAGCGGCCGCCAATGCAGGCGACACCGAAGCCGGGATGCGGACACGGGCGTTACCCGCAAAGTCGATTTCGATCGCCGGCACAGGCGGTGTGGCCAGACCATCGCCAGCCGGCGCCACCAGCACCTGAGCGAAGCCATTTGCCGCGGCCCGAAGATCCCGGCGCCAGCGGTAGATCAAACTCGGTGTCACGTCGGCCTGACGCGCCACATCTC